>JAWOFY010000347.1:0-3913 GCA_046497285.1 Candidatus Hydrogenedentota bacterium | reverse complement strand
CTTGTGTTGGATTACGGCTCCATTATCGTGCATCTGTTCCGCGAGGAGCCCCGTGCTTTTTACGATCTTGACAGTCTGTGGGGCGACGCCCCCCTATTGGATTTGGAGCTGGAGAACTAGCCAGACGCCGTGGGAGGGAGACCCGCCCAGCGGGAGAATGCCTCATGCCTCTATCCCCGCCCGTAGTGCGTGCCGTTGAAGCCGAAAAGCTTTGCTTCGCTTGGGGAGTTGGGCGCGGATGATCTGGGCCCCGAAACGAGGGCTTTGTATTTTGGAGACTGCCTTAATGACCGATGAAACGCATGCCCCCGCCATTAGCCGCCTCTACCGTTTTAAAGTGGACCGGGTGCTTGGCCGGGGCGGATCGGGCGTAGTGTACCGTGGCGTCGATAGCAAGACGGGAGAAGTTCGAGCGCTCAAGCTATTCCACAGCACCTTCTTCGTGAACCGCGCCCACGTCAAGGAGATGGAGCGCAACGTAAAGGGCATGAGCAAGCTCCAGCACGAGAATGTCGCCCGGCTCTATGAGTTCTTGACTGGGGACGAGGGGGAGTGCCTTGTGCAGGAATACGTCGACGGCCCCGACCTGCGCTGGTACGTGATGAACCGGCCGTGGAATCTGCAGGAACGCCTCGTGGTCGCCGCGCAGATTTGCAACGGGCTCCAATACATTCACGAGCAGGGGTTGGTCCATCACGACATCAAGCCCAACAACATCCTCTTCACCCGCAAGGGCCAAGTTAAGATCACCGACTACTCCCTGGCGCGCAGCCGCCTCCTGGCCTTTTTCGGAACAAATATTACCGAGCTGGTTACGCCCATGTTCGTGGCGCCCGAACTCATCCAGAAAGAGAAAGCCACGCCCAAGAGCGACCAATACTCGCTGGGGATCACGTTCTACTTTATGTTCACCGGCCAATACCCCTTTCAAGTCGACAGCATCCAGAAGATCTATCAGCTTCACCTCAGGGGCAAGGCCGATCATCCCACTCTGGTCAATCGCCGGTGCCCGCAGCCTTTGGGGGACCTTATTATGCGGCTGCTGGAGAAGAAACCGGAGAACCGTTTCGATGACTGTGACCAGCTTCGGATCGCTTTGTCCTCAATAGGCGTAAGCCGGATTTAGCCCGGAGGAGGGTTGGAAGAGGCCGTGGGCGTACTCGCACGAAACCCCGGCGGCGCCGCGTTCCCTTGCGACGCCCCATGCGGGCGGCATGCCTGCGTCACAAAGCGCTGCCTTTTGACAAGGTAGGAACCTATTGCCGGGAAAGAAACGCAAGAAGACAAAACGCGTGCGCGACCGCCGGTGGGACGCGGCATCCGACACCTTCAGCGGCGAACCCGTGCGGGCGGAAGGGGCCGGCGAGGACGAGGCGGAGGATCAGCTTCAAACAGCTATCGACGCTTCGGAGGCCAATGGGCTGGTGGTGAGCCCGTACGGAAACCTGGCCTATGTCTGGGTAGAGGGCGCGGAACATCTCTGCCGCGTGTGGGACTCGATTGGGCGCGCCGTCTCCCTTGCCCCCGGCGATGAAGTGGCCGTGCGCTTCGAGCATGGAGAAGGCCATGTCATTGGCGTCGCCCGCCGCCGCACCCGCTTGAGCCGCTTGGCGGGGGCTAAAGGCCAACGCTATGAGCAAGTCGTCGCCGCCAACGTCGATCGCTTGATCATCGCCACGGCCGCCGCCCGCCCCAGGTTCAAACCCGGCATCGTGGATCGTTATCTCGTTTGCGCGCAAGCCGGCGGCGTGGAGCCGGTGCTGTGCGTCAACAAGATGGATCTCGTGGATGAACCGCCGGCTGAACTAGAAGCCTACCAAGAGACAGGGTTCCCAGTAATACTCACGAGCTGCGAGGACGGACGTGGACTCGACGAGTTCCGGCAAGCCCTCGAAGGCCAGTTCAGCGTGTTGGCGGGGGCCTCGGGCGTCGGGAAATCCTCCCTGCTTAACGCCCTCGAACCGTCCCTGGACATCGAAACGCGGGAAGTAAGCCATTTCAACGAAAAAGGCCGTCACACCACCACCACCGCCCGCCTCTACACCTTCAATAACATCCGCATCATCGATACGCCGGGCATCCGGAAACTAGCCATTTCAGGCGTTTCTCCCGAGGAGTTGGCGTTCTATTTCCCCGAAATCGAACCGCATGCCCGCGCGTGTAAATTCCGGGATTGCACCCACACCTGCGAGCCCGGTTGCGCCGTGCTGGAAGCCGTGGAAAACGGGGACATCCCCCAACAACGCTACGGCTCCTACCTCCGCATCCGCGAAAGCATGGAAGGCTAAGCGCGGCAGCTCCCCGCGCCTTTATGCTACAATTAAGGAAACTGGTTCCGTCCATGTTGCGCGATTGGGCGGCGGCCAAGGAGGATAGATAGGCTATGTACGATACGAAGAGTCTTCGCGAACTATTGAAGAAGCATACGATGCGGGCAGCCCCGGAGCTGGTCCAAGAGACCGAAGAAGAAGGGGCCGTGCGGTGTGTGGCGTGCGGGCATCGGTGCCTCATCCGCGAAGGGAAAGCCGGCATATGCCAGGTCCGCTTCAACGAGGGCGGCGAACTCCGCGTCCCGGCCAATTATGTCGTCGGCCTCCAAGTGGATCCCATTGAGAAGAAGCCGTTCTATCACGCGTATCCCGGCCACGACGCGCTGTCCTTTGGCATGCTGGGATGCGATTTTCATTGTTCGTATTGCCAGAACTGGGTGACGAGCCAAGCTCTGCGCGACGATAACGCCGTGGCGATTCCCGAGGTCAGCACGCCGGATGAACTCACGGAGCTGGCCGTGCGGCACGGCGCCCCCGTGATGGTGAGCACGTACAACGAACCCCTGATCACGGCGGATTGGGCCGTGGAAGTGTTCAAGAAAGCGCGGGAACAGGGCATTGTGTGCGGATTCGTCAGCAACGGCAACGCAACCGCCGAATGCCTCGATTTCATCCGCCCCTACACCGATCTGTTCAAGATCGACCTCAAAGGGTTTGACGATAAGAAATACCGCAAACTGGGCGGTGTGTTGAACAACGTCCTGCGCGCCATCGAGATGACCGTGGAGCGCGGCTTCTGGGTCGAGGTGGTGACCCTCATCGTGCCAGGGTTCAACGACAACGAAGAAGAATACCGCGGAATGGCCCGGTTCCTCGCGGGCGTATCGCCCGACATTCCGTGGCACATTACCGCGTTTCATCCCGATTACAAGATGACCGATCCGCCCGCCACGCCGGTGGACGAACTGATCCGCGCTCACGACATCGGCAAGGAAGAAGGCCTGAACTTCGTGTATCCGGGCAATATGCCGGGCCGCCTGGGCGACCGGGAGCACACCTACTGCCCCTCCTGCGGGGATCTGCTTATCCGGCGGCACGGGTTCTACGTGACCGAAAACCGGATGGTGGATTCCCACTGTCCAACGTGCCAGACCCGGATGCCCGGCGTCTGGGAGGAATACGCGCCCAAGGAAAGCACCGGCACAGGCTGGCCGCAACGCGTCCAGCGATAAGGGGACACCGCGCGAGTACGCGGTCCGCACTAAACGTGTGGATGTTGCGATGGCGTCTGACTTAGCCTGAAATGGTTTCGCAACAAATCCATCCCTGCCGGGATGAATTGTATTGACGAATCGACCCCGAAGGGGTCATAGATGTTAGCTAGGGGTTGAGCCCGCGAGCGTAAGCGTGCGGGCGACACCCCTGGACCCAAGGTCCCCAAAAGACGGACCCCGGCCGGGGTCCCAGAACCTGCGCTGCTGCGACCCCTGCCAGGGTCGATTGGGGTGGGTTCTCGTTTCCAGGGGTATTGCGTGCTACCGCACGCTGCAACCCCTGGCTACCTTCTGTCATCCCTGCCGGGATGGATTGTCCTTTGGGACGGCGAACGGGAATCCAAATCGACCCCGAAGGGGTCACAGAGG
>JAWOFY010000301.1:0-6119 GCA_046497285.1 Candidatus Hydrogenedentota bacterium | reverse complement strand
GAGGAGCTTGGCTCGGTGGAGGGCCGCTGCGGGCGAGTTTGCTCCACGGAATCCGAGGGGAGCCCGGAGGCATGACCAGTCTGGAACGGAATCCAGAAGTTAGTGTGGTTATCCCCACCCATAATCGTGCGCCCATACTTCGGGAATGTCTGGATAGCGTGCTTGCGCAGTCCTTCGAGTCTTATGAAGTGATCGTCGTGAACGACGCCTCCACCGATGCGACCCGGCAAATCCTGAAGAGATATCGACAGACTCATGGCGGGCGCCTACAAGTCGTGCGAGGGAGCTATGGAGCGCCGGGCCTGACGAGGAATGCGGGAGCCGCCCGGGCGGCGGGGAAATATCTATTGTTTACGGATGACGACTGCCGCGTTCCAAAACATTGGATCGAAACCATGCTGGAAACCCTTCACCGTAGAGGGGCGGATGCTTTAAGCGGAGGCTTTGAAGCGCACCGTCTGCAAACGCCGGCCGAACGCTACCAGTATTACCGCATGAAAGCGCTGTTTGGAGATAAGCCGAAGTGGGTTCGCGCGGCGCCTGTGATAAATTTTCTCGTTCCCGCCCAAATCTTTCACGAAACCGGCGGATTTCCCTCCCAGCCCTGGGAATCGTTGGAGGATTGGGCGTTGTGTTTCGGTTTGAACGAGGCTGGCTATCGCATCTTTTACGACCCCACCGTAAAGGTCACGCATCGCTATAAGTCTACGTGGCGTCCTGTGTACCAGGCGCTGCGGGACACCGCCAGGCGGGGACCGGACCTTTGCCAGACGTCTTCAGGCCGCATCGCCATGGGGGGCAAAGCCGTGTTAAAGTACGTAAGCGCTCCTTTTGGGATTCCGTATTTCTTTCCATTGGATCTCTGGGTAGCCGCGCTATACCTGGAACATCTTTTCTTTTGGGCCCGCATGCGCGCTGTGTTTATGAAGCGTTGATGGACAAGAATTAGCCGGCAGAGGGCAATAAGGTATAATAGGAACGGCTGGAAAGTCCGGGGCCGCGAAAGGGTGGAGCTTTCGCGTACGAACGGGGACAGCAAATCGACGGGTGAAGCCTATGATACGCTTCGAGTGTCCACATTGCGCCTACCGTTTTCAGGTAGAAGACCACTTGGCTGGTCACAACGGGTGGTGCGCCAACTGCAAGAACGTGATTTCGGTTCCAGCGGCGGATGGAACGCCATCCTTCGAAGAGCTGCCGGATGATGAGAAGTTGGAGGCGTTGCGTCATCTCCTACGGCAGGCGGTTCAACGCATGGAAAAAGCCGAGGCGCGCGTTCGGCGTCTAGACCGCCGTCTAAAACGGGCTAAGGAACAAGCCGCGCGCGATCCTGAGGCAAATACGCGCGAACTCGAGGCGACTCGCAAGCGGCTAGATGAGGCGGAGGCTGAGATTCGGAGGCTGAACGGAGAGTTGGCCTCGGATCACCCTGGCGATTTTGATAATGCAGCGTTCGAAGCTTTGGAAGCCGAGGCGGCGCGTCTGGAACAGGAACTCGATGAGGAACGGTCCGCCCGCCAAGACAGTGAGAGAGCACTCGCGAAGGCCACAGAGCAAATCCGCGAGAATGAGGGGTGGCGGTCGCGCTACAGCGCTTTGCAGGGCGAGTATTACGAAATCTCCGACGAACTGGCGACGGCGAGGGAACGGTTGGAAACCGAACGCCTTCGACATAGCGAAAGTACGGCCACCTTAAAAGATGCCCGGCAGACGATTGAACAGTTGCGCCGCAAATTGGATGCGGCCCAGCGGCAGCTAGCCAGCGAAAAGCAACAGAACGAAGAGCGCCAAAACGCCGTTGCGCGCTTGGAATCCCAACTGGAAGAAAAAGACGAGCGTATTCAATCGCTTGAGGCGGAGACGCAGCGTCTCGTCGCCGTCTCCGAAGGGACGGACCAGCTCCATGAGGCTTGGCGCCAGAAGGAGCAAGAGGTGGCCGAGTTGCGCGCCACTTTGGAAGCGACTCGGGAGGAACGAGACAACGCCCTGCAGCTTATCGATGGTTTGGACGGAAAACTGCAGCGGCTTCAAGAGGCATTGGAGACGGCTGATTCGGCCCGGCTCAAGCGCGAAGAACTCGCCACCGATAGCCATGCCTCTCAGGAGGCCTCTTCAAGCGCGGATGGGGAGGAGGCTGCACAAGGGAAGGCGCAAGAGAACACGCTGTTCCCAGAGGTCGTGGATCAGCGCCGGGATCCTGCTCCGCGTGAACTCTTGGACTCTTTGCTTCGTTTTATGCAGTCCGGCTAGCATATTCGGGAGGGCTAACGCTGCGGGCAAGTCTCAGTGGCGTCGATGTGGCGCTGTTCGGAGCATAAGGGGAACAACGCCCTAGCCCGGGGCCGTTTAGTAAAGTCGGCGGTGTGACTGGTTATTGGGATGGGGATTAGGTATGAGGAAGCTTATTCTTAGCTGCTCTTGCGGGCAGCGAATGCAGGTGCCGCGTTCAGCCATTGGCCGAACGGGGCTGTGTCCAAGCTGCGGGACGGCCGTGCCGATTACAGCCGAGAACACCACGCAGGCGTCCGTTAGAGGCGCCGGGCCCGATACAGCGCCACCTCCCGGTGGTGGGGGCGGTGGTTGGAGCGGTGCGCGGCAGAGCCCCACGGAGGATGCCAAACGCAAGTTTGGCGAGGCGGTGGATCTCTATTACCGGCGTCACTACGCGGAGGCGTTGGCTATCTTTAATGGGCTAGCCCGGCAATTCCCGGGCAACGCTGAGATAGAACGCGGACGCGATCAATGCCTGGCGGCCCTGCGTGGCGCGGGCGGTTACCAAGAGTCCTTTTCGCCCGAGAGCTACCTCTCTTTGCCGGGGGACGGGGCGAAACCCAACGGTCAACTCGATGAAAGCGCCGTGCGGCGGGTGGTCGTGGACAAACTGCTCCACAGCGTCAGCGAACCGGTCCAACTCCAGGCCGCGGAACTCGCATGCAAGCTTCTTGGTTTGTTGGAGGGCGGCGCCCCGCGCCCGTCTTCGGACACGTCAGACGCCGAAGGGAGGACTGGTTCCGCCGCTCCCATTCATTCTGTTAAGAACGGGGAAGATGGATTCATATCCTATCCCCGCAGCATCCACAAACCCTGATTTCACAATAACCACGTCAAGAGGCTCGTAAAACGCCCCCTCCACCCGTTCAGAAACAGGGTGGAGGGGGCGTTTTCATTCATTACCTGTCTCCGGCCCAGCGTCAGAAACGCCAGTCCGGATCAATTTGTTGAATTTGGTCTTCAGGCCCAGGTTGGTCCGGAGGCTCTTCCAACTCAAGATCTGGCGCTCCGTGAATGCGTATCCACGTATCCTGTAGCCCCCTTTCGGGGTCAACAAAAACCGGGAACACGTCGTGGGCATAAATAGGGCTCGAAAGGGCATGGACGTCGAGGGGACCAAAGCCCTGCTCTTCGGGTATGTCGACGACCCGAACTTGATACCTCGCATATTGTTCGGGCATTTGCGTGAATCGCGTCAGCCACTCGTCTTCTTCTATGATCTTGGAGAGAATGGGGCGCCCGTCCAAAAGGACTTGCAATTTGTTTCCCCTGGCGCCGCTCACGAGCACTTCAAAGTCCGTCGGAACACCTAAGGGAATCATCCCTCCTATCATGACATCGACCTGTCCTGTTTGGGCTGCATCGGCATGGAAGCGCACGATGGGGCCATCGGGATCGCGGCTTACATACGTTCGTCCCATGCGAATCCCTTCCAGGATCCCTTCAACCGAGAGTTCTTCGGCATATACATGGGTAACTGGTTCGCCCAAAGGGATATGAGGGCCTCCTGACATGCTTCCCCCAATGACGCCCGCCCGAAGTCCGCGCCGCAACTCGTGGTTATAGAAAACCCCGGCTTGACCGTTAGCCGACAACCCGCCCGTCGCGGCGGCCTGGGCGACCGAATGCACAAGCCGGCCTGTGTCTTCGTCTGCCCGCTCCCGGCTGTCTTCGTCTGCCCGCTCCCGGCTTTCTTCGTCAAGATGCTCCAAAGAGAGCGGAGGTACGCCCCGCCACTCCCTGAGCCAAACTTCCACGGCGTTTGCGAAATTCAGGCCCCATTGCCAAGGAGCGGCGGGAAACGTGGGGTGCGCGACAGCGAAGGCGCCGCCTTGAGCCTGCACAAGACGCGCAAGCGCCTGGGCCTCGGGCCGGTTATGTGTGAGATGGGGAAACGTGCGCGGCCCGTAGATCAGCGCTACGCCCCGGTCATCCGTTCCCCATTCCATGGCGGGAATCAAGACCACGTCATCCGAATGGTACTCGGGATCCTTAATGCTCTCCATGGTGTTGCGGTCGGTAATGGCCAGAAAATCCAGTCCCCGCTGCTCGGCTCGTTCGATGAGTTCCCCCACGGATTCTGTTCCGCCGCCGTACTCAGAGCGCGCGTGCAGCTCCCCTTTATACCATCCGGCATCGGAAGACAGCGTCTGGTTCTCCCATTCCAGCCTGGGCTCTCCGGGTATGCTTGAGGGATCCTCCCGGTCCATGCCCAATTCGCTTTCCACCCTATCCAGAACCAAGTTCATATTTTGGTCAAAGGCCCACAGAGGGGTCTCGCCATCCGAACCTTCGAGCAACTCTACGTCAATGCGCGTGGTTTCCTCTTCCCTAACGGTAATCTCTTCCACATGGGCGAGAATGGGCGCTTCGTCGGAATAAACATATATGTACGCCGTGTAGGACCCTTCAGGAAATTCATCCGATAGTGTTCCTTCGGGAGCCTCACGATAAAATCGGTTCTCATCGGCGTCATCCAGCCGCACCCGGCTCGGGAGTTCCCGCCCAAACACGTTACGCACCGTCACATCAACCGTCCCCTGAGGCGTCCCTTCCGGGATGTCCGGCTCCCTTTCGGTAATGGGGATATGGCGGTCTTCGTCCACTGTAGCCGGCACCTCGGAATCGGCCTCGGTGTCATACGTAGCTTGCTGGAAGTCCGTTTCTGGATCGGTCTCTGCCTGTTCGCTGGGCGTGGTTGCGCACCCCGCCATTAGGGTCACACATAGAAGGGCGAGCAACTGACCCAGTGTGGGAGTTTTGTGAACCATCCCCCTTACACAAATAACTTGATATTTATCACACATAGATTGTAGACTCCCATTAATAGACTCCGTGGCTGCATCGGCGTTTTAACCGGGCTCACCGGTTCGATACTTCCTTGCTCGGCTCAAACGTGTTCCAGAAAGGTCTCCCATGTTAGAAAACATTGATATTACCAGCAGCGTAGCGGTCTACGTTCAAATCGAGAACCATGTCCAATTCGCCATATCCTCCGGCCGGCTTAAGCCCGGCGACCAGCTTCCCTCAGTGCGAGAACTCTCCGAACGGCTGGGCGTTAATCCTAACACAGTGGCCAAGGCGTACCGTGACCTGGAAGTGATGGGGTTGCTCTTCACCCGCCGCGGGATGGGGGTTTTCATTAACAAGGGCGTTGAACAGAAGTGCCGCGAAGAATGCCGCCGCCGTATCATTGAGCGTTTGCATGAGGTGGTTGCCGAAGCCAAGGCCACCGGTATGTCCCGCGACGAGGTGGTTAAAATCGTCGATAAGTGCATCGAGGCCGATGCGGATCCTTACAGCGATGTGCCGTCCGATATTCTTGAAATGGCCAAGAAGAAGCAGTAGCGATCATACGTCACATGGCGCGCTCTCATCAATTGCCGTCGCTCGCTGCCTGAGTGGGTGTGCTCTTTTACGTGTAGACACCCACCTCTCTTTGGCGTATCTAACGGAGTGACCCGTCCCATGGCTGACAACGCGGCTCGGAATTCATCCGCGGAGTCCGCTCGCGCCGTATGTGTCGAGTAAGCAAGCGCCTGATAGAGTGGGGCATAAGCCAGCCCCCGATGCTAGGGGCTCGCCGTTGGGACGGTTGGGCTAGCTGCGTTATTCGGCCTTTGCAGCCTGCCCAACGACTGCAGTTGACCGGCCAATCGCCTAACCGCTGGGCGAATCCGCGAGTGGATAGGCGCCGGCGCCAAGACGCTTTCCCTACGCTAAGCTCACCGGATGAATTGAAACTCCGCTTCGCTCTTGCCATAAAGCGGCAATATCGCTATCATACGGGTTAGAGGAGAACGCGGGCGGCGCCCTGACCTGGATGTTGTCCGTTTTGGAAGAGCCGC
>JAWOFY010000209.1:0-4662 GCA_046497285.1 Candidatus Hydrogenedentota bacterium | reverse complement strand
GGACAGACACTTTGTGAGTCGGGATCAGAAGGAGGCGGTCTTTCTCGAAGTCCTGGATACTTTGAAAAAGAACACGCTCGCTTATTTGTCTCATCCGGATTTTGCAAGGAAGTTGACGATGGAGCCGATCTCCGTGGTGCAGTTTGTGGAGGACAGTGGGATTGACGGTTTCACGGGAGCCACGCCGTTGGCGGCGCAGTTATTCGAACAGCAACCAACCGGCCTGGCGGATTTGTTTTTTGGCACGACCGCCGGGTCGTTGGGGGAGACCTCGGCGCTGATCATCTTGCTTTGCGGGGTCTATCTCATTGCTCGAGGCATGATGAACTGGCGTATTCCCGCCGGCATTTTTGCTAGCATGTTCTTGGTGGGCGGCGCCTTTTATATGCTGAACCCCGAGGTGAATCCGAATCCGTTGTTCATGCTGTTGTCCGGGGGCCTTATGCTGGGAGCGATGTTCATGGCCAGCGATCTCGTGGCCTCACCCACCGCGCCTCTGGGGATGTGGGTGTATGGCGTCATGATTGGCATGATCACCTATATCATTCGCATGTACGGCGGATTGCCCGAGGGCATTATGTACGCCATTCTGTTGGCGAATGCAGCCTCTCCCTTGATTGACCAAGTAACTCAACCGCGAACGTACGGAAGTAGAATAAGGAGTAAGGCGGCATGAATGATGCGGCGCCTCAACCTCCCGCCGGCGGGGGGGCTCCCTTTCTCAAGAGTGTCCACATGTTGGCAACGCTCGGGGGGGTAGCGCTTGCGGCCGGCGTGCTGATGGTGACGGTGTACGAATCCACGGCTCCAACGATTCAGGCCAACCGCGCCGAACGGCTGGAGGAGGCCATATATGAGGTCCTTCCCGGGGCGGAGAACCACGTGGCGTTTGCGCCGGCGAATGGCGGAATCGAACGTGTGCCGGAAGAAGACCAACAAGACGCCGCCTACTTCGCGGGCTACGATGAAGAGGGCGAACTTATTGGCGTGGCCGTGCGCGGAAGCGCGCAAGGATATCAGGATATGATCCGCGCCCTGTTTGGTTACGACCCCTTCGACGAACGGATCATGCGTTTCAATGTTTTGGAAAACCAGGAGACGCCAGGCTTGGGAGACCGGATCGCTTCGGATCCCGATTTCCTCGAAAGCATAGAAGGGCTGGATGTAAGTTTGGAGCCCGGGGAGGAAACATTGCGTAATCCGGTGACGCATGTGGAGGAGGGGTCCCCCGGGGAAGACTGGCAGATTGACGGCATTTCCGGCGCCACCATCTCCGTCGAAGCGGTGACGAAATTGATTAACGACAGCATGGAAGAACATGGCCGCCGCTTACAGAACAGCATTGATACGCTCGAGGAGGCCGCCCCATGAGCGCCCAATCTACCGAACAAACGCCTAGTATGGACACCTTTCTGAAGGGATTGTGGCGGCAGAATCCGGTCTTCATCTTTTTGCTGGGTATGTGTCCGGTGTTAGCGGTGACTAACACCGTGATTAACTCACTGGCGATGGGGGTGGCGACTACTTTCGTATTGTTTATGTCCACCCTCATTGTCTCCAGCATCCGTAAGATAGTACCCAAGGAGGTTCGCATCCCCACGTTTATTGTCATCATTGCGACCTTTGTGACAATGGTGGAATACGCCATCCAAGCGATTAGCCTTGAGTTGTATGACAATCTCGGCGCGTTTATTGCGTTGATTGTAGTGAACTGCCTCATCATGGGGCGGGCCGAGGCCTTTGCCTCAAAGAACTCGCTAGGGCGCACGATGCTGGATGCCTTGGGGATGGGGATTGGCTTCACGTTCGCGCTGCTCTGCTTGGGCGTGGTGCGCGAAATCCTAGGAAGCGGAAGTTTCATGGGCATTGATTTATTTGGCGAGCATTTCCAGCCGTGGGCGATTATGATCCTCCCGCCCGGCGCCTTTATTGTCCTGTCCGGATGGCTCGTCGTGTTCGCGTGGTGGAAAGAGCGGCAACAGCGGCGTCAAGCGGCCGTTGAAGAGGAGGTGGCGACATGAATCCCGATCCCCTAAGCTTCATCTTTCTTGATGCCGCGATCATTAACAACTTCGTCCTGGCGGCCTTCCTCGGCATATGCCCGTTTCTTGGCGTGTCCGCCAAACTCAAGACCGCGGTTCCCATGGGATTCGCCGTTATCTTCGTGATGACGGTGGCTGCCGTATGCACCTACGGCGTCAACCAGGTGCTTGTTTATCTGGATGTTCCCTACCTGCGGATCATCGCCTATATCGCCGTGATCGCCTCGACCGTGCAATTGGTTGAGATGGTCGTCAAAAAGTTCAGCCAAACGCTGTTCCGCGCGCTCGGCATTTTCCTGCCACTGATTACCACCAATTGCGCGATTATGGGCATGGCCCTGTTCGCCACGGCCCGCGACTACGGTTTTATGCAGACCGTCGTATACGGTGTGGGCGCCGGTGTGGGGTTCATGCTCGCCCTCGTGTTGATGGCGGGCCTGCGTGAGCAACTCGAACTGTCCGACGTGCCCAGCATCGCCCGGGGCGCCGCGCTGACGCTACTCATTGCCGGCATTCTGTCCATGGCGTTCATGGGATTCGCCGGGCTGGGGAGCTGAGCCGATGGTGGGTTCCGTGCTAACGGCGGCTGGCGTCATTTTTGCGGTGCTTGTGGGGTGGCTAGGCGTTCAATACGCCGCTGCCCGTTGCCGGGCTGCGAGCGGGGATGAAACGGAGGGGGCGGACCTTTCCGAGACGTGCCACCGCTGCACCCTGAGCGCACTGTGCAGGGGCGACCTTGACGGCGATGAATAGCGCGTGGCGTTGTCTGCTCTGGCGTGTCGTGGGGCCGAGATGGCGCCGAGGCGCGCCCTGCCACATGGAAGATCGTGAAGCGTAGGAATTTTTCGCTCCCGCAGCTTGTAGTCTCATAATACACTGATGCGTTTTTTGAGGCTGCTGTTTTTGTGGCTTTTGGGAATTATTTCACCGCGTGAATAGGTGAGAATGGAGACACGCCATGGAAGAAGGAACGACAGCCGCGCCGGGGAGGACCCAGCGGCTCGCGTATGGCGAGCTGTCCGCCGAGGAGATCCGCCAAGGCCTGAGTCGCCAGAGCGAGGGTAACCCATCCATAAGCTGGCCCACCGAGGAGTCCGCCCGCTGCATCGGGCCGGTCTCGCAACGCGCCCACCGTCCTTTTCACATCATGGCGAAACCCTCCGGGCCGGGTTGCAACATGGATTGCAGCTATTGCTTCTACACCCCCAAGGAAGAGTTCTATCCCGGCGCGAAAAAGTGGCGGATGAGCGATGAGGTCTTGGAGAGCTATATCCGGCAGTACATCGAAGCCCAGCCCATGGATGAAGTGCATTTCGCTTGGCAAGGGGGCGAACCTACCCTCATGGGGTTGGATTTCTACAAGAAAGCTTTCGCGTTTCAGAAGAAATACGCTAACGGCAAGACAATCCACAACGCCTTCCAGACCAATGGCCTGTTGCTCGACGAGGAGTGGGTCCAATGCTTCGCCGAGGAAGGAGTGCTGGTTGGGCTGAGCATTGACGGTCCCGTGGAGTGCCACGACCGGTACCGGCTGGATCGGGGCGGCCATGGCACGGCCTATCGCGTGTTGCGTGCGTTGAAGCTCTTGCAGGATTATAAGGCCGACTTCAACACCCTGACTTGCGTGCATGCCGGAAACGCCGATCGCCCCCTGGAGGTGTACCGTTTCCTGCGGGATATCGGCAGCCAATACCTTCAGTTCATTCCCATTGTCGAGCGGCCCGAGGATTCCCTGGCGCGCGAGGATGCCGGTGGGAGCGGCGTGCCCCCCGAGGGCAACCCCGAAGTGTACGACTGGTCCGTGACGCCCGAGGCGTACGGAGAGTTCTATTGCAAGATCTTCGACCACTGGGTGCGGCGTGACGTGGGCCGGGTGTTTGTGCAGCTTTTCGACACGGCCCTCGAAGCCTGGATGGGGTACCCACCGGGGCTATGCGTCTATGCGCCGAGCTGCGGCAACGCCCTCGCCCTTGAGCACAACGGTGACATCTACGCGTGCGACCATTATGTGTATCCCGGCTTCCGGAGAGGCAACCTGCAAGAAACGCCCTTGAGCGAGCTTGTCACCAGCGATGCGCAACAAGGCTTTGGGACGTCCAAAGTCACCGAGCTTCCCGAATATTGCCGGCAATGTGAAGTGCGTTTTGCGTGCAACGGCGGGTGTCCGAAGTACCGGTTCACCTATACGCCGGACGGGGAATACGGGCTCAACTATCTCTGTCCGGGCTACAAGAGGTTCTTCCACCACGTTGCCCCCTACATGCGGTTCATGGCGGACGAGATCCGCGCCTCCCGTTCACCCGCCAACGTGATGCAGTTCGCGCGGATGGGCGGCGCGCGGCCCAAGCCCGCTCAGGAGCAAAACGCTCAGCCCCCCAAGCCCAATGACCCATGCCCCTGCGGAAGCGGCCGCAAATACAAGAAATGCTGCGGCGCGCGCAACCGCTGAAGGCCGTTTGTTCTTTTGGCGTGGGGCAGCAAGTCCAAAAAACGGAAAAAGGCATCCCCGCCATGGTAATGCCAAGTGGAGTCTTTAGGGCATCCCGTCCTTTCGCCCTGCGTTAAACAATAGGCGCTCAGGAGATTAACTCTCAGACGAAGGACGGGTCAAAGCCCCGCT
>JAWOFY010000006.1:0-3452 GCA_046497285.1 Candidatus Hydrogenedentota bacterium | reverse complement strand
CTCCCACTGGCTAATCCTCGATTCAGCCTCGGTCAAGTCCGCCTCGGCCTGGGTGAGAAGCTGGTGGTAAGACTGCATATCACGCGACATGAAGTCTTGCGATCCCGTCAAAGGAGCGTCTATGTCAAGGCGTTCCCGGCGGAGGCTTTGCTGCAAGCCTTCCAGTTCGCGCTGGAGATCCTCTTGTTCTTCGTAAAGCAGTCTCAAACGCTCTCCGCCCACCGTGCGTTCTTCGGCAAGGGCGTAGTCCATGTAGTGCTGTAGGACATTCTCCACAATGGTCAAGGCGGACTCGCGATCGGGTGCTGAAGCCCGGATGTCGAAAAGCTCGCCCCGACCCGAAAGCGTAGTTACGGCTCCTTTCAATGTGTTCAGGGGATCCTCGGATTCCATAATCCAGTCCATTGCTCGGATTTCGGGTTCGGCAAGGACCCGTTCGAGGATTTCGGTTCCTTCTATCATCGCTCGGTGGGTGTCTACAAATTGGCCATACGACCGGCCGCGCCCTTGATCAATTCCGTCGAGAACGGTCGGTGTGGTGGCTGCGGCGCGGATTGAGGCCGACGCGTTGTACTCGTCGGGAACGGCGAACCAACCCGCAAAAACCGCCGGCACCGCCAACACAAGGAAGACGCCAAGCATAATGGGCAGCCGGAGGCGAAGCATCCGCATGATGTTAATGTTTACGTCGCGCCCGCCCCCGCCTCCGCCGGACTGCTCGGAGGTGAGTTGATTCAACTCGGAAGTGAATTCGTTTGTCATGAGAAGTCCTCGCTATTCCGCTGTCGCCAACGGGGCCACTGTAGCGCCAAGCCGTTGAACGCTTTCCAGATAGGTTACTATGTCGGCCGCGGTGCCTCCACCCTCGGATATACGGCGGTGGCGGTCGCGCGTATAATAGGTGTCCACAGCCTGCGTGTATAGGCTCATCACAGGGGATGCGATGCCTCGTATATCGCTGATGAATTGTTGGAGGCGCACAATCGGCCGGCGGGGCACGTGAATCATGTCGCCGGGTTCGAGCAAGACATCTTCGCCAGTGCGCATGATGTGGCGATAGTCCAGCAAGAAGATCTCCGTTGCGTTCTCGTTTGCTTCCCGCATCAGCACGACCTGACGCGTGCGCGCTGTTTGAGGCACATGCCCTCCGGCCCGGGCCATTAGTTGCATAAGCGTCATGCCCTCGGAAAGCTGATAGACGCCTGCACCGCGAACTTCGCCCCAGAGGTAAACAAGGTTTATGCCTTCGGGTATATAGATGACATCGCCAGGGTATATGGGAGCCTGCGAATCGTGGCTGCCGGGTTCGGTCATGTTGCGGAGATCAAACTCAAGCACGTCCCGATAGCCCTCGATGGTGCGGAAAACAAAGGCTTTGGTGAGCTGTCCGGTGGTCGTCGTGGCCAGGGTCGAGTCACGGCCTCGGGAGCCGCGTTGCGCGCCACGCATGCCGCCGGCGCGGTTGATGGCCTGGAGAAGATTAATGGGGCGATCGTATTCGAACTCGCTTGTGCTTTGAATATCCCCCATAACGTAGTAACTCTTGCTGGCGCTTTGAGCGATAGTCAACGAAATCTCCGGATCTTGGAAAATCGATGTGTACGCCTCGCGGATTTTTTCGGTGGCCTCCTCGCGAGTAACTCCATCCACCTCAATATCGGGAATGTGCGGCAAGGAGATGTAGCCGTCGTAGCGCACATCGACCGTTTGGCTCAAGTCCGGGTCATCGAACGACTGAAATTGGAGGACATCGCCAGCCTCGATCTTGTACTCCATTTCGAGAGGATCAAGATCTGGTTCGCGAACGTCGTTTTCTGTTTCCTCTTCAGGAAGCTCTGGCTCCTCATCGCCGTGAACTTCTTCGGTTGGGGCCACAGCGCTTTCAAGGGCGATCGCCCGCGCATCCGTGACGGACCGCGACACCACAGGCCCATTGCCACCGTTACTGGCGCACCCTGTAACCACGGCGGCCACACAAACAAGTCCCGCCGCAAGCATGGCGAGACGGCGCAACGAGTACAGGGGCGTTTTCCTAGGTGTTGTCTTACTCATGCTCATAATACGTGTCTTTCCCTATGTTGTACGCATCGATGCGTCTGAGAAGCGAACTGTAGCTGATATCTAGTAATTCCGCCGCTTTTCGGCGGTTCCATAGCGTATATTGCAACGCTTCCTCAATAAGCGCGCGCTCGGTATGTTCCATTGCCTCTCTAGCTGCTTCCTTGAGCGGAGGAAATGTTCTGCCTTTGGACCGGCCGTTCCCGTTTTGACGCTCTGTCCCCGCCACGGGCGGCGTAATTCTCCCATCGGTCTCGTTCGTTTCGCCGGGGGAAGGATTTTGTTCCTCCCCAAGCTCCGAACTCCACAAACATGTTGCATCCCCCGTTGTCACGTATTTCTTCACTTGCCCGCCCAATTCCCGAACATTGCCGCGCCAAGGCGCGGCTTGCATGCGTTCGATGTATTTACCCGGGATTGGTTTGTAGCTTTTCCCTTGCCGTTTACAGTAATTATAATTAAAATGTTCCGCAAGAAGGGGGATATCCTCCACCCGTTCACGTAAAGCGGGCATCTCCACGGTCATTTCGCTGATCCGAAAATAGATGTCCTTTCGCAAATAGCCTTCCTCAAGGGCATGATTTAAAGGAAGATTCGTGGCGGCGATCACGCGAACGTCCACATGGACGGGTGAAACGCCTCCAATGCGCATAATGGGTTCGCCCTCGAGGACCTGAAGTAATTTCCCCTGTATTCGAAGGGGGGTTTCCGACAATTCGTCCAAGAAAATCGAGCCCTTGTGCGCCAATTCAAACCGGCCCGGCTTGACCGTCCGCGCCCCTGTAAAGGCGCCGGGCTCGAAGCCGAACAGTTCGCTCTCGAAAATTGTTTCCGGTATCCCAGGGCAGTTCACCTTAATAAACGGCTTTGGACTGCGGGAACTCAACTTATGGAGTTTGTGCGCGGCGATCTCCTTGCCTGTACCCATCTCTCCCGTTATTAGCACCATAAGATCGGACTGCGCCAAGCGTTGCAACAGTTTGTTAACCTCTTGTATCTTGGCGCTATTCCCTACCAACTCCTCGTTGAGGGGCGCCTGAATCATCTTCGAGTCGGCAGACTGAGCCGTTATGTTTGGCAATGGCTTACTCCTCCCACTTCCTCTGTCTTGCAAGGTTCAATCGCTTGTTCCTCTTCGGGAGATGTCCCTTTCGTCCGCTGTCTCTCCTTGTTGCTCGTTTCATCGGTGTTTGCCGCGCCCAAACGGCCCGGCAAAGCCGGTTAATTTCTCCAAATGCTAGATGTTCTTATCCATAAGTGAGCAATTCTTGTGCCGAGTGAAGAGCCTATTCTTCACTTGAGAATCGCGTCCGTTTGGTACAGCATATAGTGGGTAGCTTTAAAAGGGTACAACATACAGACAAGCCTTGTGGGAAGGAGAAGGCCACTTTTTG
>JAWOFY010000047.1:0-2874 GCA_046497285.1 Candidatus Hydrogenedentota bacterium | reverse complement strand
GACCACACTGTCCAGATGGGGCAGCGCGCCCCCGCCCGAGAGGCGAAAGCTTGCCTCCGTATCCGCTGGCAAGCGGGCCAAATGAAGGAGCAGGCTTCCCGGACCGTCTTGGCGAATTGTCACCTCGTAGGAGAGTTCTCCGGGTTCGCCCAAGAGGCCGAGCAAGTCGGTGACCCGTTCTTGGGGGCCGTCAAGGCGGGTGAGCGAAAGGTCCACACCCACTCCTTGCCGATCGGGTGGCGGCGCTACGTGCCCCTCAACGGTAAAGACCGCGCGTTGCCCCATCACCGCTTCCTCCAAGACGACTTCACGCGCTTCAATGCGCTCCACCGTAACGGAGGGCCAGCGATCAGGCAGTTCGGGAAGGTCCGGCAAGTCCGGATCTTCTTCCGTCGGAATGCGATGCCACGTCACCTGGCCGACGGTTACCGCGGAACCGTGGATGCGTCCTTCGAGCAAGGGCAAGCCCCGCCAGCGCACGGCGGCGTCCTCGGCTGTGAGCCACACCCCTTCTTCATCGCTCAGCGTAATCTCGCCCACGCGAATGTCGAAAGGCAACCAGCCGCGGATGTCCCCTAGCCGGATATGGACCCGGGGATGAACGTCCAGGCGGGCGGAGAGTTGCTCGGCGATAATACGTTTGGCGGGCGGCGTCTGAAGGAAAATCAGGAACAGCACGCCGAGAATTGCCGCCGTGCACACAGCCACGGCAAACCATTTGAGTCCGCGTCGAATGGCGCGTTGTGGATTCATGGGTTTAGAAGGAATGTCCTATGCTGATATAAAGCTGAAATGGGTCGTCGATGCCGGAACGGCCGTTCACGGGCACGGCTACATCGAAGCGCAAGGGCCCCATGGGCGTGTAATACCGTAGCCCCACGCCGCTTCCCCACCGCAAGGTCTCGGAGAAGTCGGGCGTTTCCCTCTCGAAGGCGTTCCCGCCGTCGGCGAACACCACAAAACCGACGTTGTCCGACATGCGATAGCGCGCTTCCAGAGACATTTCCAACAGAGAGCTTCCGCCGGTGGGGGTGTCATCCACCAAGGGACCCACGCTTTGATAGCGAAATCCGCGAATCGAGCCGCCGCCTCCGGCATAGAACCGTTCATCGGCGGGAACATCCTCGCGATCGGCGCCTGCTACCGTTCCGAGGGCTAAGCGGCCCGCTAGGACGAGCGACGAGTTATCGATTACTTGGTAGTACTGCGTTAACGAAACCGACGATCGCACAAAGCTGTGCGCTGAACCGCGCCAATCGCGAAAAGGCGCTAGACGCCAGTTAATCCGCCCGCCCGCCGTGGGGTTCAACGCGTCGTTCCGCCGGTCCCAATCCAGAAACATGGGTAACGAGGTAATGGCGTGCTGGCGGGTGAGCCTGAGCTGCTCGATTTCCGAAACGGTAGCCTCCACACCGCCGCCCACAGTGAGGCGGTCCGTCAAGTCTCGTTCGAGCGACAGCCGGGTGCTCACGCCGGTGCTTGTAAACGCGTCGGGCGTTGCGCGCGCCACGCGAGTTTGCGAGCGCAGGGTCTGTTCGGGATGCGCGAAAGCGGGCTTTTCAAAGTCAACCTCAAGGGCCTTCGTTATCCCCGAGCCCCGGGCGCTAATCGTCAGGCGCTCGCCGCGCCGCAGCAGATTGCGGTGTTCCCAGGCCACCCGTCCGCCGACGCCTTCGTCCGTGCGAAAGCTTACCCCGGCCCGCACCGTGCGGTGTCGGCGTTCACTCAAATACACGCTAACGGGCAACCGCCCCTCCGCGTCAAGCTGCTCACCGGGCTCCACGCGGGCCATCGAAAACAGGTTCGTCTCCGTGAGTTTCTCGCGCGCTTCGCTAAGCCGGGCCGCGTTAAACCGGTCTCCTACCTCCCACGGAATCTGGAGCCGGGCGAAGTCTTCGCGCACCTGCTCAAGGCCCTCGAACTCGACCGGGCCAAACACGGCCGACGGGCCTGGATCCACCTTGAAATGCACGTCAAGCCGGTTGGTCGCATGGTCGGCGATGACTTCGCGATCCGCCACTTCCGCAAACGGATGCCCCCGCAGTTCAAAACGCGTCAACAGGCGGCGCTCGGCTTCCAACACGGTCTGGGTATACGCCCGCTCCCCCTCTCGCAGGCCAAGCGCGGCCGGTTCGGGCAAATCAAACGCCGGCGGCTCAACGCCCTCGGCCAGCCGTACGCTACGTTCGCCAAACCGGAATGGGGGACCCGGTTCAATAACAAAAGTGAGTATCGGGGGGCTCACCGTATCATCTATGCGCACGTCCACTTCGGCGGCGAAGTACCCTTCCGCGCGCAATGCCTGTATGAACGCGGGCGCGTCCTCCTCACCCCGCCGCCGTAGCAGGGCTATCGTGGCGGGCGGACGCTCTTGAAGCTCCACGGCGTCCGAGAGGCCCCGCAAGCGGTTCAGCAACGCTCCTTCAACGCCCTCGAATCGGACCTCGTAGGGTTGTTGAGCGTTCTGCCAAGCCGCCGCGGAAGACGCCAGCACACACAACGCCACTACGCCTACGGCGCCGATCCAGCAAGCTCTAGCGAGTAGCGAGTGGATGAGACGCCTGGGACGGATGTTCCGTGCGTTGACGGCCGCGGCTGGGGTATGAAAGCTGCCCGTTTTCATCCCTACAGAATACCATGCCAAGGGGCTTCTTTACGAATGAGATCATGTGAAACTAACGGATATAAACCACAATCAATGGGACAGGGCGGGGGTGAAGCCCAACTACCTGGTAGCCATTCCGGTCAACTATTGGAACGCCGCCAGACGTGCGTATCCACGTGACGCAATACGCGAAAGCCGTGATTGTCGTACAGGTTGCGCGCGGGGTTGGAGGCCAGCACGCCAAGCGCCATGCGGGAATACCCGTCCAC
>JAWOFY010000003.1:0-2815 GCA_046497285.1 Candidatus Hydrogenedentota bacterium | reverse complement strand
TTCTGGTTGGCCTATACATGGCCCTGACCAACGCGCCCATCCCGGAATACAGTTGGGACTTCGATCGCCTGCGCGAGGCGGGCCAGACCCTGTTGGTGGCGGTGGTCTCCTATGGCGTGGTGGGGTTGGCGGTGCTGAAATTCTTTCCCCGGACGCCCATGTACCGGGGGCTGGTGTTGACGCAGGACATGTCCAATGAAGCGGGTTATGCTGTGCAACCGGAAGCCGAACTCGGCGAGGCTTCGGCCATCGGGATGCGGGGCAAGGCGTTGAGCATGTTGCGGCCCGTCGGCCGGGGCCGTTTCGACGGAAAGACATACATGGTCGTTACGCGAGGCGAGTTTATTGATGAGGGCGCTCCGATTGAAATTGTGGAGGTCCGTGGCAACCGGTATGTGGTGGAACAGGTCAGGGAGGATAGTGAATGACCCAGCGCGGGTTGCTGGTGCAAATGCTGAAACGCTTACTGGAGGATACCTGGGTTATCCAGCAACAGGGAGCCGGTTACTACAGCTGCGTTCCCTTGGCGCGGCGATACAACAAACTGCTGGAACAAGCCCGGCAGTTGGCCGGTAATGACAGTTTGGTAAAAACCTTCGAAGAGTTCGAAGAAAAGGATCCGAGAGATCCCTCAGACAAGAGCAAGGTGGTGCAGGCGGTTCGGATTGAGATTGGCCAGCTTATCTCCTTGCTTGAATCCGTGGATGAGAATGAGCCGGGGTCCCCATGATTTGGTGGGTGTTGATCCTCTATTTTCTGGGGTTGGCCCTCTTGCTGGCCGAATTCTTTGTGCCGGGCGGGATATTGGGGATTATAGGCGGCGCGCTCATGGTGGCCAGCGCCGTACTTGGGGCCCAGAACTTTCCCGACTACGCGTTTTTGCTCGTAACAGCTCAGCTGCTGGGCGCGATCGTGGTCATTGTCGTAGGGATCCTTATGTTGCCGCGCATTCCAACGCTGCAACGCATGGTGTTGACCGACAACTTGACGCACGACGAGCAGGGCTGGGTCTCGGACAAGAGCGATTACAGCCTTATGGAGCGGGAAGGAGAAGTTCGCACTATGCTTCGCCCTGCCGGAATTGTTATCATTGATGACGAACGCATAAATGCGGTTTCCGAGGGCGGCTTTATAGAGCCGGGCGCCAAAGTCAAGGTTATTGAGGTCCACGGAAACCGGGTCGTGGTCGAGCGCGTTGACGAGGAATAGGATGTTTGTTCAGTATTCGCCTCATGTTTGGCGGTTCGCCAAGATGGGGCGAGAATAAAGGGGGAGTGGTCTTGAGCTTCTCCCTCAAGGAGATATGCCGAGGCTTAGATTAGGAGCCTCGGCCGTTAACCACGAAAAGGATGGACTTCACATGAATGGGATGGGGATTTTCTGGGGCGTTTTCGCCGCGATAGTCATACTGCTGGTACTGATAGTCGGGGTGGTGTTCTTAAGCTTCTTCCGGCTGTGGATTCGCGCATGGCTTTCGGGCGCGCAAGTGAGTTTGTGGAGCTTGGTGGCCATGAGCCTGCGCCGCGTCAATCCAGGCGTCATTGTGGATAGCCGGATTATGGCGGTCAAAGCGGGCTTGGTTATCTCGACCAACGACTTCGAGACCCACTATTTGGCGGGCGGCAAGGTCGTCCGCGTGGTCCAGGCGTTGATCGCGGCCAGCAAGGCGAACATCGACTTGACCTTCAAGCAGGCCACCGCCATTGACCTGGCGGGCCGCGATATTCTGGGCGCGGTGCAGACTTCGGTGAATCCCAAGGTCATCGACTGCCCGGATCCAAACAAAGGTCCGGCGACGGTGGCCGCGGTCGCCATGGACGGGATTCAGCTCAAGGCGAAGGCCCGCGTTACCGTGCGGACCAACATCAAGAGCCTTGTCGGCGGGGCGACGGAAGAGACCATCGTGGCGCGCGTCGGCGAGGGCATCGTGACGACCATCGGCTCATCCGAGAACCACAAGAAGGTGCTCGAGAATCCGGACACCATCTCGCGGGTCGTGTTGCAGCGGGGGCTGGACGCCGGCACGGCCTTCGAGATCCTCTCCATTGACATCGCCGATGTCGATGTGGGCGAGAACATTGGCGCACAGCTTCAGACTAAGCAGGCCGAAGCGGACAAGCAGATCGCCCAGGCCCGCGCCGAGGAGCGCCGCGCCATGGCGTTCGCCCGCGAGCAAGAGATGCGGGCTCAAGTTGTCGAGATGCGCGCGCGGGTGGTCGAGGCCGAGGCTGAGGTGCCCAAAGCCATGGCGCAAGCCTTCCGCGAGGGCAACTTGGGCATCATGGATTACTACCGCATGAAGAATGTGGAAGCCGACACGGACATGCGCCAATCCATCGCCAAGATGGATGAAGAGGATGATGAAGGCGGCGGTCCGGCCGGCGGTGGCGGTACGACCGGCCAGCGCCGCTAACAGGTGGAATCCGTTGAGGGACGGCCCTCCGAGCGGGGCCGTCCCTCATGCGTAATGCTCAAACCTAATGTAGCTGCCGGGGGCTCAAGAACCAAGGAACGTCCTATGGAAAACTTTCTTGTTTATATTATATTCTTCGTTCTGCTTATTATCGGTTTGGCCCGGCGCGTTCAAGAGGCGCGTCAAGAAGCGGAACGGCGTAAGCAAACGCCCTCGCAGCAGTCTGAGGAAGTCCCGGAACGCACGCGACGCGTGTTGTATGGAGAAGAGGAGCCCCCGGAAACCCCGGAGCGTTCCGTGCGCAGGCCCGCGCAACCCCGGATGGAACAGCAAAGCCGAGAGATGGGTCCTGAGCGCAGCATTCCGCGGCAACGGGAAGTGATGCGCGAAGACAGCGGACGC
>JAWOFY010000485.1:0-2739 GCA_046497285.1 Candidatus Hydrogenedentota bacterium | reverse complement strand
GCGGCTGATCGAGAAGCGCAAGAAGGCGCACAAGCCGTACGTGAAGATCGTGCCGCGGCTGACCCGCTTCCGGTCGTTCGACGATCCGACGAAGGTCGCGTCGATCCCCCTCCCGTTGCCGACCTTTGAGGGCCGCTACCGGTCGGGCGCCGGTGGATGCGTTGCGGACCAGGGTGCGCCTGGCGGAGGTGGATCACCAGCTCTTGGAAGAGAAGAACCGCTACGCGATTCAGCGGCGCCTTCTAGCGAATATCATGGGCGTGGACGATGCCAACGCGCGGGAAATCGAGCTTGCCGGCGAGTTGAGCAGGGTGGAATCACGAGATAAAGCCCCTGTCACCGAACTCCTCCGGCGCGCCTTTCGCCAGCGCGCGGATTACGCAGCAGCCCTCGCCGAAGTAGAGGCGCAGGCCAGACAAGTGGACGCCGCACGGGGAGAACGTGAACCCACGGTCTCATTTGAAGCGGCTTATGGCGGCCGATGGGGGTTGGGCGGATCGGGGGATGCTTCCCCAGGCGGCGCTCCTTCCCTAGGCATCAATGCGGCGGGAGAGCCCTCATTGTCCACGACTTCCTCGCTGCCAGGGGGCGGTTCGCTCGCTTCGACCTGGGGACCAGAGGGCTTCTCCTCTGCCCGCTTCACCCCCGCCACCGGCGATGGCGCCGAGAGTTTCCGGGACAGCGGGCGAATCGGCGTGACGGTGGACGTGCCTATCTTCGAGGGAGGCCAAATCCAGGCTTCCATCGCCAAAGAGCGTGCCCAATTCCGCGCGGCTCAACAACGTCTTCGCAGACTTGAACTGGAAATCAGGCTTGAAGTGGAGACGGCCGTGTCTAACGTTACTTCAGCCTTCGAACGTGTGCAGGTGGCCAAGAAAAGCATTGCGGAGGCGGAGGAAAGCTTGAAACTGGAGCGCCAGAAGTACGACCTCGGCAGGGGCGCCGTCGTGGACGTGCTCGACGCAGAGGAAGCTTTGTTGCAAGCGCAAACCAACTACCATGGAGCGCTGGCGGATTATCACGTCGCCAAGGCGGAACTCCGGTTAGCCGCGGGAGAAAACAGATCATGACCGCACGCATTCACTGGCGAGTTTTCACGCTCGCAACGGCCCTTCCTCTAGGGGGAGCCCTATTCTTTTTGCTGGTTCTGACGGGGTGTGACGGAAACGGTGAACAGGGACAGCGCGGTCGTGATAGGGGCGCGCGCGTTGCGGTGGAAACGGCAGAGACAGATCGCATCGTTCACTCACTCAACGTAACGGCCGAAGTGGCGCCCACCCAGCGCGTTGAGATTAGTCCGATGGTGGAAGGTCCCCTTGACTTTTTCCCTTGGCGGGAGGGCGACTCCGTCGAAGAGGGGGAAAAGCTCGCGGAGATCAACCGGGCCACCTATCGAGCCGAGGTGAAAACGGCGGAGGCTTCGTTGGCGGTCGCCGAAGCCAACTTGGCCGATCTGAGAGCCGGCTCGCGACGGGAAGAGATCGACATAGCGCGAGAAAACATCCGAGAAGCGGAAGAGGCGGCTGCCTATGAGAAAGACTATCGCGAACGGGGGGCCCAATTGGTGGAAAGCGGAGCCTTGGCCGGAGAAGAACTCGACAAAGCCCGCGTGAACCACGTGACTGCGCAGGCGCGGCTTTATGCGGCCCGGCGCGAACTCGAAATCCGCGAGACCGGCCCCACTCCCACCGCCATCGCCGCCCAAGAGGCCAGGGTCGAGGAGGCGGCCGCGAAGCTGGAGGAGGCAAGGACGCGCTTGGAAGAATCCGTGCTCACCGCCCCCTTTGATGGCGTGGTCACCAAGATCTTCGCCCGTCCCGGCGACACAGCCGCCCCACGAGTTCCCTTACTGGAAATGGTGGACATGAATTCGTTGGCGCTTCGCTTCACCGTGCCAGAAGCACAGGCCGCCGCCGTGCAGCAAGGGATGCCGGTGACCGCCCGGCTTGACGCCTTGCCGGAAAAGAACCATTCCGGCGAGGTGGTCCGCGTGTATCCCGAGCTTGATCCCGAAATGCGGACCCGCACAGTCGAAGCGCTGCTGGACAATCCCCCCGAACTCGTTCCCAACATGTTTGCGCGCGTGCGAGTAATGCTACGGGAAGCGGAGGCGATCGTCTTGCCAGCCCATGCCATACTCTTGTCCCCTTCCGGCGAAGATGTCGTGTACGTCATTGAAGACGGGCAGGCCCAGCAGCGTCCGGTAACCTTAGGCATTGACCAGGGCGAACGCGTCGAGATCGTCTCGGGCCTGGAAGCGGGAGAACAGGTCGCCGTTGAAGGCAACGAACAACTCGAGCCCGGCATGCCCGTGCGTATGGAAGCCGGCGGCGGACAAAGAGGCGAACCGCCAGCCGGGCAACCGGGCGAAGGCGCGAGAGCCGGAGAGGACTCTGGCGGGGGCGGCCGTCAATGAAGATTACGCAGTACACGGTTTTTAACCGCTTGGCCACTAGCGCCATCATACTGGCTCTCACCGTGCTGGGCTTCTACGGACTTTGGCAGTTGCCAGTAAATCTTTTGCCCGACATTGAGTATCCGGAGGTGGCCGTCCAGATTTGGTGGCGGGGCGCCACGCCCGACGAAATTGACAAAAACGTCGCGGACGTCATTGAACGAGAAATGGCAACGCTGGACCGCCTTGATTCGTTGGAATCTTCCGCGATCGACGGCATGTACGATCTGAGAATCAGTTTTGAGTATGGCGCGGATGTCGATGTGGCCTATCAGGACGTGCTT
>JAWOFY010000331.1:0-4232 GCA_046497285.1 Candidatus Hydrogenedentota bacterium | reverse complement strand
GTGAATAGGAGGCCCGCTTTCTTGGCGAAATGGACTGCAATACTGACTATTTCGAGCGCTATCCAGCGATTTTTGGGTAAGATTTCTCCGCTAAAAAGGGACTTCTGCAAGTCGCTGCGCTGAACGCTTTAACGCCGACATTACTCTATCGATATCTCCGCCGCAAAAGAGGCCATCTCGCGGCCAGTGCGATGGGTTAGTTCGATGCGTATCGCCTGCGGCGAAACACCTGCCTCCATCAAGGCATCCAGCTCAAGCTCCGCAACCGCTTCCGAGCCGGGGCTCACGTAGAACGACCCGTCCTCGAGCACGGGATGCGTTTGCACGGTCCAAGCGGGATGACTGCCCGGGAACAGCCGAAAGTCCTCGTCGGCTTCCTCCCGCACCAGAACGGCGTATCCCACGCTATTCACAGGAGCCTGCGCATGGGGCGCGCCCTCCGGCCACGGGGCGAACACGGCGGTCTCTTCCCGGCCGGTGTTATGAAGGTTCGTGCGGATTATCCCGCTGCCGGGCTCGGGGGTAAACGCCGCCGCCACCTGGGTCACGGGTCCTTGGTGAAAACCGTGGAAAGCCACGGCGCCGCCCGTCAATAGCGCGTGTACAATCAGAAGCGCCACCGCTCGTTTTCCCCACGCCAGCAAACGCCGTCCCGCGAACGCCAGCCGCCATTGAGCGCACAACACCATCACCGCACCGCCCAGTAGATAGAGCAGTGGCCCAGGTTGGACGGCGGCCGCGGCGCTACTTCCCAGAAGCCAGCCGGCGAGGATGTGAAGCGCCGCGAACAGCATGGCGGCCCCTCCGCACACCATCACGCTTCCCGCCGCCGCGCCATGCCGTTCGGCCAGGCTCACCGCGAATCCTAGCAAGGGAACAAGGAATAACAGGCCCCACAATGTATAGGCGCCCGCGGGCGGCGTCAGATCATCACCGAGGGAGGCGAGGGCGTAAAACAATGAGGTGGCTTGGACGGCGTTGGGGAGCCGGAGCCAGCCCAGAAACACGCAAAGACTTGTCAACACCGCCGCGGCGCCCGTCACGCTCCGGACTAGCGCTAACCGCTCCCAAGAGACGGCGCCCGACCAAGGCGCGCGGGGCTCTAGTCTTTTCCCCGCTTTGGAGGGGGCCGGCGGCATTGACGCGGGCACGTCGCGAGAAGAGTGGGCGCTGAGGAGTGTTTCCGCCAGCTCCAAGGCTTCGGCGCACGCTTGCGCCTCCCGGTGAAGGATCCGGCCGCGTTCGTTCGCCTCACCGGGATCAACCTCCCCGCTGGCGAGTTGCTCACCCAGCGCCGCCCGTTCTTGTTGAAGCGTTTGGAGGCGTTGACGCACCCGCTCTTGTTCACGGCGGATGTTCTTGCGCACAACCGCCAGTTGCCGCTCGACACGTTCCCTTTGCCCGCTGGCGTCCTCCGCGCTCGGCGGGGCCTGCGCCAGTTCCTCGCGCCATTCGAGGAGGGCGCGCAATTGGGCAATAGGCAACTGATCAGTCACGGGCGTTCCTGTGAGCCAATGCGGCCCGAATGAATTCGCGGAAAAGCGGCTGCGGCTTTAGTGGCATGCTCGTGAATTCGGGGTGAAACTGCGAGCCGCAGAACCAAGGGTGATCCGGCAACTCGATGATCTCGGCCAAGTGGGTCCCATCCCGGTGATAGATCCCGCTGATCACCAAACCGGCCTCATTTTCCAACCGTTCCTTGTACGCGTTATTGAACTCGTAGCGGTGACGGTGCCGCTCATAAACGACATCGGCGCCGTAGGCCTGTTGCGCCCGCGTGCCCGGCGCCAGGTCACAGCGATAGGCGCCCAGCCGCATCGTGCCGCCCAAGTCGCGCACCCCCCGCTGTTCGGACAACAACGAAATGACAGGATCGGGGGTTTCGGGATCGAACTCCGTGCTGTTGGCGTTCGGCAAACCGAGCATGGTTCGCGCTAACTCAATAACCGCCATCTGCATGCCCAGACAAATCCCCAGAAACGGAATGTTGTTTTCCCGGACATACCGCACGGTCCGGATCTTGCCCTCGACCCCGCGTTTGCCGAACCCCGGACATATCAAAATGCCATCATAACACGCCAGATCCTCGGCGGGATCTTGCGCCCCTTCGAAGCGTTCCGAGTCCACCCATTCCAGAATGACCCCAGTATCGTTGGCTATCCCCGCATGCGCCAGCGCTTCTTGAATACTCTTATAGGCGTCGTCGTGGCTGACATACTTGCCCACGGCCGCCACGCGCACTTCGTCGGCGGGATTGCGGATCTTCTCCACCATCCCGCGCCATTCCGCGAGGTCGTCTTTCTGCGCTTCGAGGCTCAATACGCCTAGCACCGTGCTGTCCAGCCGTTGCTTCTGGAAGTTCAGCGGGATTGCATAGATCGGCGCCATATCCTCCGCGCTGATTATGGCCTCTTCACGCACGTTGCAGAACATGGCGATCTTGCGGCGCTCATCCTCGCTCAACGTCATCTTGCCCGTCCGGCAAATGATGACATCCGGCGCAATGCCAATGTCGCGCAACGCGCGCACGCTATGCTGGGTAGGTTTCGTCTTGAGTTCGCCCGCCGCCTCAATGTAGGGCAGCAAGGTCACATGAATGGTGCATGTATCGTTGGGCCAAACCTCGATCTGGAATTGACGGATGGCCTCCAGAAACGGCAGGCTCTCGATGTCGCCCACGGTGCCGCCAATCTCCACGATCGCCACGTCGGGCTCGGGTTCTTCCTCGGCGGTAAGCATGCGGATGCGGTTCTTAATTTCATCGGTGATGTGGGGGATGACCTGGACGGTCTTGCCAAGATATTCGCCCCGGCGCTCCTTCTGGATCACCGCGTTGTAGATACCGCCTGTGGTGACATTGCTTTTCTGCGTGAGCCTCGCCTGCGTGAACCGCTGGTAGTGCCCCAGGTCCAGGTCGGTCTCGGCGCCATCATCCGTGACAAACACCTCCCCGTGTTCATACGGATTCATTGTGCCCGGATCCACGTTGATGTAGGGATCCAGTTTCATCATGGCCACGCGAAGACCCCGGGATTCAAGCAGCAACCCAAGGCTCGCCGCGACAATTCCTTTTCCCACCGAGGACACAACCCCGCCGGTCACAAACACGTATTTTGGCATCAGCAACTCCCCTCTTGCCGTTGGCGCAGGTAAGCGGCGGCCCGTTCGAGGTCCGCGGGCGTATCCACCCCGATGGATTCATAGTCGGTTTCCACGACACTTATCGTATAACCATTCTCGAGCACGCGCAATTGTTCCAGTTTCTCCAAGGATTCCAGCGGGGACGGCGGCATCGCGGCGTATTTCAGCAAGAAATCCCGACGGTACACGTACAACCCAATGTGCTGCCAATGGGGCGACCCCTCCCCCGTCCCATCGCGCACATACGGAATGGGATGCCGGCTGAAATACAAGGCCCGCCCACCCTCGTCACATACTACCTTTACAACATCCGGGTCGGCCACGAGGGCGGGATCCGTGATGCGCCGGCGCGCCGTGGCCATCACCAGCTCCGGGTCGGCCAAGAGCGGCTCTATGGCGCGATCAATCGTCGCGGGGTCCATGAGCGGCTCGTCGCCTTGCACGTTCACGAGGATATCCGCATCACGTTTCTCGGCCACCTCCGCCATGCGATCGGTCCCGCTGGGATGATCCGGCCGGGTATGGACATAGGGGACGCCATGCGCCTGCAATACCTCGGCGACGCGCGTGTCATCCACCGCCACTACGGTATCCCTCACCAGCCGTGCGGCGCGTGCCCGGTCGTAGACATGCGCCACCAAGGGACGGCCCGCCAACGGCGCGATCACCTTGCCCGGAAACCGGGTCGAGGCGTACCGCGCCGGGATCACGGCCAACACCTTGGGAGAAGACGGCTCCGTCATGCGCTCGGTTTCCACAAAAGACTCGACAGGGCTGAATGAAAGAAATGGGATAACGCGGGACCTAGAGAGCGGAAGGATGCGCCGTGTCCCAACGGGAGCCTAATGTAGCAAAGGGCTGGCGTGAAATCAACGCCAGCCCTTCCCACTCACTCGAGAAGGCGCTCGCCTAGAGGTAATCCTCAAGCCGTTCGTAGTTTTTTCGCGCAAGGCCATTCTCGTTATAGGGCGCGTCACCGCCGGTGCGATCAAGGATGTCTTGGTCAATATAAATCTCGTTATGCGGCTTGAACCCGGGAATCGTCAGCACGTTCACAAACACGTCCAGCCCCCGGTGCCCCACGCCAGGCG
>JAWOFY010000315.1:0-2694 GCA_046497285.1 Candidatus Hydrogenedentota bacterium | reverse complement strand
CTCCGCTTTATTGGTTGCCCATGTAGCGCGTCCAACGCTACCTTTGAATCACGTTCTCGATGTTTCCCGGTACAGCCTTTCGTATGCGGCAAGCATACGCTGAAGGCTGTAAACCTCACAGACCCGGTGCCGGGCCTTCTTGCCTAGGTCATCCCGGGCGCCATGGTCGGCCGCCAATTCGCCGATGGCCTGAGCCATAGCCTCCTCATCCCCCGGCGGGACAATGCGGCTACAACGGCCGTCATCCAGCAGTTCCTGCACGCATCCCACGCGCGTGGCCACGGAGGCGAGGCCACACGCCATGGCTTCGTTCAAGGCGTTGGGGTGCTGCTCGCTGTTACTGGACAAGACAAATAAATGTAACTGGTTCAGGAAGCCGGGTACGTCTTGGATACGCGCAAAGAGGAGCAGGCGATCCGCGAAACCGAGCGATCGGGCCAGGGTGAGCAGGTTGTCCCGTTCGGCGCCCTCTCCTGCGATGCGGAGTTCCACGTCGACGCCGGCCCGAGCGACCTGCGCGCAGGCGCGAATGAGCAACGCTTGGTTTTTGACCGGCCGCAAGTTCCCAACGGTGCCCACCACGAAGCGGTCCGTGTCGCTTGGGGCGGGCGCGGGACGGAAGCGATTGGTATCCACGCCGTTTGGGATTACGTCGCCCCTCTTCGCCGGCCAGCCCCAATGTGTCACGAGCATCCGCTTGGACTCTTCGCTCAACGTGAAGAGACGGGTCGTGATTCTGACAAGGACACGCGATGCTAGCCGCCGGCGCAGCGGAATGTATCCGGCTTCTTCGAGCCCGTGGAAACTGAAGATCAGAGGCACGATGGGAGGGGCAAGAAAGCGTCCGACGGCCACGTCGGGCCACGCGCCCCAGTTTCGGGCATGGATCACCGTCGGGCGGATGCGGCGTATAAGTGTTGCCAGTCGAGCCGGCAGTTGCGGTTCATTCGGTCGGGACCGCAGGCAATAAATCCGGGTCTTCTCCGGCAAATGGTCCGAGATTTCGGGTTCCCCCTTCAGGCAAGCGACCGAGTGCTCCAGCCCCCTGTCACTCAACCCGCGAATAACACGAGCCATACCCAGTTCCATGCCTCCGGCGATGAGACCGGGTACGACGTGGAGGACATGAATCGGAGCCGCCCTCATGCGAGCGTTCCTCGACAAGGCCTGGGGCCCTCTTGCGGTGTGGCGTGAGGCATGGCTGGTATGGATGCTTTTCCAGTGATCGCGGGTTTTACCATCCGCCTGACGGCTCCGTTTGCTTTCCCGGCAACGGCCGGTGCCTGAGTCGCGAGACGTGGCGGCGAGGCCGGGAAGCGTGTTATGTGGCGGCGAGGTTCTTTCGCCATTCTCTTGCTCGCCTGCCGGTTTCCTCGTTGTCGAGTCGTGGCGTTATATTCTGCTCGGCGGCCTCGTTCTCCATGACCCGCGTAAGGCACGCCGGTAGCGCCAACCACCACCACAGGAACTCGGCGTAGGTGATGGTGTGCGTCAGCCCATAGGCAAGAAAGGCTGTTAACGCCGCCATGCCGCCGTATGCCATTAGCGACAGGTTATGGGCATCCAGCGTCTCATACGCCTTTGTTTTTCGCATGACCCGGTAGAACGTGATAAGCGCGCTGGCGATGATGAGGAGAAAGACTAACAGGCCGGGGAATCCCAATTCGCCGGCACATCGCACAAACGTGTTGTGTGCGTCGCGCCCGGCGTACTCGGGGGCGTACCGGCCGATGCTCTGATAGAAGTTGCCCACGCCAACGCCCAGCGGATGGTCCACCATCATTCGCATGCCTGCTTTGGCCAGATCAATCCGGCTTACCGCTGAGGCATCCATCTGTTCGGCATCGGTTGTAATGGTGCTCGTGCGCTCAAGAAACTGAGGGTCCGCCAAGTACAGAAACCCTAAGCCGGCCAGGACCAGTCCGAGGATAATCTTCCTCCGGTGCTTCCTCGGCGACAGAATGGCGGCGACTAGGGCTCCTGCCGCCACGCCCATGACGGCAGCCCGGCTCCGGGTCAGCACAATGGCGTTGGCAATGAATCCTCCCGCGAGGAAGCAGACGAGGCGACCGCGCCATCCGCTTCGAATGAACTGAACGGCCACGATGAAAAGGAGTCCCCCAAGATAGCCGCCCAGCGTATTCGCGTCGCTGAAGTCGGGGCCGCCGACGCGCTCGAGACGCCCGCTTTGGAATGCGCTATACGGCGTCGTGAAGGCCTGCAACCCGAGGACGAGGCCTCCAACGATCAGCACCCAGAAAAGGACGTCGAGGTTTCTCTGGGTGGTGATGATGTGGGTCAGCATAAAGAGGAAGACCGCGACCTTTGTGAACTTAACGGACGGATGGTCGACGATCGTGTACCGCTCGGTTTCCGGCCCTATCAGCGTGGAGAACCACACCACCCCTAGAAAGAGCACGATCAGCCACTCGTGGCGTGTCAGAAGAGACTTGCCGAACCGCAGCCGTCGCCAGTGCAGCGCCATGCCGATGGCCGTGGCGACGGCCAGCGTGAACGAATAACGAAGCCCCCAATGGCCAATCGGCGCATTCCACCACTGCCGGTCGGGGCCGATGCAGTAATGGGCGACGTAGCCCAGGACCCCCAGGAGTGGCGTGTATAGCGCCCCCACGGTGCAGACGACGAACAGCCCCAGGAACAACACCGTTTTGAGCGGCACGATTCACTCCGCGA
>JAWOFY010000305.1:0-4369 GCA_046497285.1 Candidatus Hydrogenedentota bacterium | reverse complement strand
GTCCAGCCGTTTCCCCGGAAACCGACAGCATTTATTCCGGGGAGTATCCCATCGCCCGGCCGCTTTATTTCTATACAAATGGCGAACCCACATCCGCCATTCAAACATTCATCGATTTCTGCCTCAGCGAGCAGGGCGATGAGATCGTGGTCGAAACAGGCTATGTGCCGATGCCGGAATGAAGAACCGGGCTTTAAGAGAAAACGGCGTCCATATCGCACTGACCGGCGCAGCCTCCACGAGCATCCTCATCGTGGCCCTCATCTTCGTATTTCTGTTCCGAGAAGCCATCCCTTTCCTTCAGAATCCGGGCGTGGGGGCATTGCTGGATACGCAGTGGATCCCCGTGACGTTCCAGCACCCCCAGTACGGGTTGATTCCCCTGATTGCCGGATCGGTGATGGTAACTGTGCTGGCTACGCTAATCGCCATACCTTTCGGGGTGATTGCCGCCGTCTACATCGCGGAGATTGCTTACGCGTATGAGCGTGAGGTGCTCAAGCCATTTATCGAACTCCTGGCGGGCATCCCCTCCGTTGTGCTGGGATTCTTCGGGCTTGTGGTGGTGGCGCCGCTGGTAAGCCAAGTACTGGATCTGCGCTCCGGCCTTAACGCCTTCACGGGCGCGCTAATCTTGGCGCTCATGGCGGTTCCCACCATCATTTCAATATCCGAGGACGCCATCCGCGCCGTGCCGGTCTCTTATAAGGAAGCGAGCATGGCATTGGGGGCCAGCAAGCTTCAGACGGTGTGGAGAGTCACAACACCGTCTGCCTTGAGCGGCATCATCGCGGCTGTCATGCTTGGGATGGGCCGGGTTATTGGCGAAACAATGGCCGTGCTTATGGTGACAGGCAACGCCGCTAATCTTACGGCTAATCCTTTCGAATCGGTGCGGACAATGACAGCGACTATTGCCAGCGAAATGGGCGAGGTGGCCTATGGGAGCGTCCACTACCGCGCCCTGTTTTGGGTGGGCGTGGTCCTACTCGTGATGACCTTTTTCATTAACTTGGTCGCTCAACGCGTGTTGCGCCGTTATCAGGAGCATGAATGATGAGGTCGTGGATGATAGAGCGGCTCATTAACGGGCTGATGCGGGCCATCACGTACTTCGTCGTGCTGGTTATCGGCTATATCATTTTCGACATTGTGTGGAATGGCCTCCCCGCCATCAGTTGGGAATTCTTGACCGAGCGGCCCCGGCGCAGCGGAGCAGAGGGGGGTATTTTCCCCGCCATCGTTGGGACCTTTTACCTGGTGGTGGGCACAATCGTCGTCGCCTTGCCGCTAGGCATGGCAAGCGCCGTCTACCTGTCCGAATACGCCCGCCAAGGCCGGTTCACGCGAACCATCCGGCTGGCCATTGTCACCTTGGCCGGGGTTCCAAGCATTGTGTTCGGCCTCTTCGGGCTGGGCCTGTTCGTTTACTTCTTCGGGTTTGGACAATCCATTTTGGCGGGCAGCCTCACCCTCGCGTGCATGGTCTTGCCCACCATCATCGTATCCAGCGAAGAAGCCTTGCGCGCCGTGCCCAACGCCCTTCGAGAGGGCAGTCTTGCATTGGGCGCCACAAAATGGGAGACTATCCGCTACAATGTGCTCCCCTACTCCATCCCCGGGATGTTGACCGGGGCGATTCTGGGCATTGGACGGGCAGCCGGCGAGACCGCGCCAATTCTGCTTACTGCCGCGGCGTTCTTCTTGCCACGGTTGCCCCGCAGCATATTCGACGAGGTGATGGCGCTTCCCTATCACTTGTACATACTCGCCACGCAGCACCCTGACACGGCCACCGTCCGGCCCATGCAATATGGGACCGCATTCGTGCTGTTGGCGCTCGTATTGGGGCTAAACCTGGCGGCCATCATATTGCGCAGCCGATTCCGAAAGAAATTCCAATGGTAAAACACGAATCCTTGCAGAACCTCCCCATAAAGGTTCATGTCCGCGGTTTGGACTTTTTCTATGGTCCAACACAAGCCTTGGACAGCATCGACATGGATATTCCGGCGCGTCAAGTAACCGCGCTTATTGGACCCTCCGGTTGCGGAAAGTCTACGTTTCTGCGCACAATCAACCGCATGAACGACATCATCGATGGCGCCCGCGTCTCCGGAACGGTCCAGATGGACGGCGAGGACATCTACCGCAACGGCTCCGATGTGGTGGAACTGCGCAAGAAAGTCGGCATGGTTTTCCAGAAGTCGAACCCCTTCCCGAAATCCATCCACGACAATGTCGCCTATGGCCCCCGGATTCACGGCACGCGCGATCGGGCGCAACTCGCCGAAATTGTGGAGCGGAGTTTGGTTCGGGCGGGGTTGTGGGACGAGGTCAAAGACCGCCTCAATCAGAGCGCCCTTGGCCTTTCCGGCGGCCAACAGCAGCGCTTGTGCATCGCCCGCGCCTTGGCCGTGGATCCCGATGTGCTACTCATGGACGAACCGGCCTCGGCGCTTGATCCCAAGTCCACCGCACACATCGAGGATCTGATTTCGCAGTTGCGAAACGAGTACACTATTGTTATTGTAACCCACAACATGCAACAGGCTGCCCGGGTCTCCGATTTCACGGGGTTCTTCTTCGAAGGGCGGTTGGTCGAGTTTGGTTCGACCCCCCACATTTTCACAAATCCATTAAAACAACAGACCGAGGACTATATCACCGGCCGTTTCGGTTAACCCCGGAACACGGCGATGTACGAGACGCTTACCGCCGATAGTTTAGAAAGTGAAGCGCATGACTATTCACCTCCGCAACGCGCTGGACCATCTCAAGAAAAAGCTCTTAACCCTGAGCGCTATTGTGGAGGAGAGCGTTCAAAAGGCCGTGCGGGCCTTGCGGGAGCGGAGCCCCGAATTGGCCCAGCAAGTCATTGATGGAGACATCGAGATCGACCAAATGGAAGTCGATGTCGAAGAGGAATGCCAGAAAATCCTGGCTCTGCATCAGCCCGTGGCGCACGATTTGCGTCTCATCATCGCGGTCCTCAAGATCAACAACGATCTAGAGCGCATCGGAGATTTGGCGGTCAATATCGCGGAGCGCTCCCTCTTCCTCTCACACTATGACCGTATTGACGCGCCGTTTGATTTTCCAGGCATGTCCGCCAAGGTACAGGAAATGCTGCGCAAAAGCTTAGACGCGCTAGTGAATCAGGACCCGCGCACCGCCTATGAAGTCTGCACCATGGATGACGACGTGGACGCCATTAATATGGGGATGTATTATCAGGTACAGCAAGGCATCCAAGAACGTCCGGAGGATATGGAAGCGCTAATCCACCTTCTGAGTGTTTCCCGACACCTCGAGCGGATGGGTGATTTAGCTACCAATATCGCCGAGGATGTCATTTACATGATTCGCGGCGAAATTGTCCGACATCGCACAGAGCATTACGAACCTACCGAAGACAACTCGGACTAGCCGGCGTCCCTGCGTTATCCGTACGCTGTGGCGCGCTTCACCCCCTATCCCCCACTCTTGGCACACCTACGCTCGAACCTCATCTAATGCTACATATAATTTGCGCCGCATATGGCTCGGCGCATGTGGCCGCGCGTGATTTAGATTATCCGAAGACTTCTCTGACAATCAAGGACTGATGCCCTCGAAATGTTCAGGGGGCTCCCACCACGGCGCCACGGCGTAACCCGTTCCTCCGCGTTGCTCATGAGGGCGTGGGCGAAGCGACGGCCGCTGTATGGGGCGTCTTTTGGGGACCGGACGTTGCGTATGCTATAGTCCCATTCAGTTCTACTTCCCTTGGGGATCCCTGCCTGCGCTTGAAGAGAGAGGCAGGGCTTTGTTTATAGTCACCTTAATGTAGTACGCAATTGTGAAAGAAAGGCCCGAATCATGACAGACGAATTCCGGTTGATCCCTCCCCATCACGAGCCCCCGCTGGACAAAGGCTATCGTCCGGCCGTGTTGGCGAACCACGCGTACCGCGAGGAGGTCGCGGAATCGGGAGCGGGCGTCCCGCTGATTCTGGCGCTTGAACGGGGCGATGGCGCGATATCGCGGTACGAAACCATGGTGTTTTCGGAGGATCACCCCCGGGCCGGGGCAAATCTGTTCTACGCCGAGCGGCTCTTGAAGTTTTTGCTGTGGCAGCGCGGCGCGTGGCGCGTGTATGTTGGGGGACCGCGTTCGATCGGGGAGCATCTCGCCAAGACCTACGCGCCCGATGGCGAACGCGCGTTTGATTACCGTTTCATGGGTGAATCGGTGTATCAGAAGACCTTTACCGTCACGCCATGCGCTCCGGAAGAGGTCCCGCCCGAGAAGGAGGCCACGCAACCGTTGGGGCGGCACTTGGACGGGTGCCGGATTGGGTTTGACCTCGGCGCCTCGGACCGGAAGG
>JAWOFY010000299.1:0-9028 GCA_046497285.1 Candidatus Hydrogenedentota bacterium | reverse complement strand
CGCGGGTAGCATCAAAGAGCGCGGCGACGTTCACGTACAGCTAAACAAGGTACTTCAACACCTTGCCCGCACAGAGAAAAGCCTGGGGTTAAGCCCCGAGAGCCGCAAAAGCCTACGTATTGCCATTGAACCGGCCCGGACGGACAACGGGGATGACGATAGCGAAGAATTCGACTTCTTTGGGCGGTGGGAGCGATAGCAGGCGACGGGTAACCCGCCCGGCCCCGGCATAGTGACGGCCCGGCGTGCATATGCGCGCTGGGCTTTCTTCTTGCCCGGCGGCGGCGGTTTGACATGCGCGCCCCCGTGGGGTTAGACTTAGGCAAGCAAGGTCTGGCAAGGTTTCGGGCGGCGTTGCTCGCCTTAACATAGAAAGGGACAAGGATGCGCGATCTACTGACTGCGAAAGAGGCGGCTGAAAAGCTAGGCGTCCATATCGACACCATGCGGGACTGGCTGCGCACTGGCGTCATTAAGGGCGTGAAGGTATCGAAAGCGCGGCTCGCCCACTGGCGGGTATCGGAGAAAGAGTTAGAACGGTTTCAACAGTACACGCCCCAAGAAGAGGGCGAAATCGAAAAAGTGTAGCCTACACGCTAAAGACGTGTAATGGCGTGCAAAAACGTGTCAAAGCGTACCGAAACGAAGGACGCTACAAACTACGTAACCCCTTGATACACAACGGGTTACAGCGCTGGCAAGGTTATGTTTGGCTTGCTTGACATGCATGGGGTCGCTGGTTCAAGTCCAGCACCGCCCACCATTCATAAACTCTGCTGAATCAAGCACTTACCTTGATTACCCGCCCTTGAGCGGTGCGGCTGTAACCCGATACGACCAGACGACCACATAAGAAGGGTCGTCTTTTTTTGTTCGGAAAGGCTGCGTCGGAATGGCGTGGGAATGAGGGTCTCAGCGGAGCTCGGCTGCCTGTGCGTCTCTCACTGCGCAGAGCGCTGAGTGCACCTTCACTCTGACCTGGCCGCGAGGGTAGTTTCGCTGATTTGGAAGAGCCGGGACACGCTTCGCACAGGCTTTCGAACGCTGTTTCGCTTTGGGGCGGGTGGTCTCTGTTTACTCGCTGGCCGTTGGCGTCTGGGGTTGGGCGCCTTTTGCCGGGAACACAAGGATGCCCTTCTCCCTGAGCCAGGCCACGCCTCCGGCCATAAGGACGCCGGTTTCGATGAGGTAGAAGGTAAGCAGCGCGCCGAAGATGCCGGTGGTGAATCCGTAACTGTGCAGGCCGACGCCGAGAAGATTCACGCCCCACCATGCGAACACGACAATCATGGCGCCTACGATAGAGGCCATGTTGATCCCGAAATCCTTGAGGTACTCCCCGAGGCGGGCGTGAAGCATGAAGAGACACCACAACACAATCATCAGCGCGCCGTTTTCCTTGGGATCCCAGCCCCAGAAGCGGCCCCAGCTTTCGTTGGCCCAGATACCGCCGAGCACCGTGCCGAGAACCGAGAAGAACAAGCCAAAACAGATCGCGCCATAGACCATGCGGGTGATACTGCGGTAGAAGGAGTTGTCTCCGCGTTTTAAGCCAAAGAGTTTGCCGAAAAGGTAGACGTGCGCCATGGCCGCGGCGAGGAGGACCGCTGCGTACCCAATGACGATGGTGGTCACGTGCGTGGCGAGCCAGAAGTTGGCGTCCAGCACGGCGACGAGGGCGGGCATGGTGTCCGCGCCTTCCTGGGCCTCGTAGCGGTTGGCGAGGAACATGCCCAGGGCCCCGAGGAACGCTCCCGCCGAGAGGGCGATCTTCTGGCGGTTGAGGTATTCCACCACCAGGGCCACCACCACGGCTGTGGCTGTCACGAAGAGCATCGTCTCGTACAATGAACTGGCGGGCGGGCGGGCGCGGAGGATGCTGCGCCAGGTGATGGCGGCGATGAGGAGAAGGGTGGGCAGGCTCACCATTACCCATGACGCCACGTTGAGCGGCCGGTTGAGGGGCCGCAACCATAGCCCCGCCACGAGAAGGAAGCTCAGAATATACAAGATCTGGCTACGTCCCAGCAGGTTGAAGTCGTAGTACCGGTGTTCGCTGGGTATCTTGGCGTATTCGCCGCGATCCGCCGCGGCCTCGGTCACGTTGGCATGAAAGGCGCGGAGCTGCTCCTTGAAGGCGTCCGGTTCTTCCCGCAGGCGGGGTAACGATTCAAGGGCCGCGAGCAATTCGAGCTGCTCGGTCACGGGTTGAGGCGCCTGAAGGGAGAGCAGCACCATGTCGCCGGGGGTCAACCACTCCCGATGATCCGAGAGAATGCCCACGGGCGGCAATAGGGCCAGGGCCGTGGCGTTTTGCGCGGCAAGATCCACCTCATGGAGGAGACGCGTCACCACATCCATCTCCTCTTGCCGGCGCTCGGCGTTGGTTTCGTCGTCTTCTTCTTGGAGCATCTCAAATAGAAAGGCGACCGACGGGGTTTTCTCTATGACCGCGCTGTACCGGTTCGGCTCGTCTTCAAACACAAGCTGCAGTCCGCCGCTATCGTCGATCGAGAAATGGGTCCGGCCGAAGTTAAAGTAATTGAGAATAGCCTCGTATTCGAAGATATTGCTGGCGAGATGCATGAGTTGCCGCTCCAAGCTCGACCACTGATCCGATGGTTTCTCTTGGATTTGACGCGCCAGCGAGATGAGCCGGCTGCGCCCCGGCTCCAGTTCGGCGTAGCTGTAGCGGTCCCGCCGATCGCGCTCGGCCTCTCCCAGTCCAATGGCGTTCAGCAGATCGGAGTCTTCCACCAAGAAATGGCGGTAGTGCCGGGCAGTCTCCGGGAAAAACAGGGCGTTCGCCAACCATTCGATAGGCTCTAACCGATTACCGCCACCGCGTAACCGGGCCAGCATTCCGCCGTCCTCCTCGGCGAAGGGATCCTCGAATTGGAGATTGCCGTTAAGCCGCAGAAGAAGGAACCGGGCGTACGTGGATAAGGGCTTGACGCGGCCGCCGTCCTGTACGGGTAGTGTGCCCAGCAATTCGAGGGTTTCCTCGTCCCACGCCGGGGGGAGGGGCGGATCCTCGGCGTCGTGGCCGTATCTCACATCCAGTTCCACGTGCTCCCCACCTTCGCCCGTCCCCATTCCGTGAGGATTGCGGGGCAGATCGTGCTCATGATCGCGATCGGGGGCCGTATCGAACGGCATAGCTTCGCTGGCGCCATCTGGCAAAAGGGAGCCTTGCTCCTCAACGGATTCCGGGGAAATGGGGGCTGCTCCTCCAGCGGAAGGCGCGGCAAAAACCGCGAATGCCGTGAAACACCCCGCCGCCAGGGCACGCAGGGGAAGAAGCCATCTGATGGTATGCCAACGGCCAGGAGTCATGATTGCTGCGCTCTTCTATTCTGGGCTCGGAGGTAGTTCACCAAGCTTATGGTAAAATGAACGGCCAAGCCCAAGGTGATGATGATGCTTGCGTACAAGGGGAACTGATCGGCCGGATTGCGCACGACGGCGAAGGTCGAGAAGAGGGGATCATTCGGTCCGGCGTCGCTTGGCCCCCACGACGCCTGATAAAGGGTATAGCCCTCGTCGCGCAAGGGTTCGTTCATCGATATGTGGATTTCCTGCTCGATGCCGTCCTGAATCTTGGTGATGTCGCTGGAAAACCCGGCGGGCATGTCGGTGCGGGGATGGAGTTCGCGGGTGAATTCATCGAGGCGCACCGTGAACGGAAGCTGGAATTGCTTCTTGCGCAACTCGATCGCCCACGTAGCGCCATCGGTCGTCTCAAACGTAAACGCGGGATAGTCGGGGATGCCCCAGAGGATGCCCTCCCGCCGCTCCTCGACGTTGCCCTCGTGTACCGAAATATACGCCCCCGCGATATTGGTCTCCATAGCCTGCTCTTGCGGCCGGGAACGCAGAAACTCGCCGTCCACCACGCGCGCGTCCGGCGGCGCGTTTCCTGTGGCAGAAAACAGGTCCGCGTTGGGGCGATAGCCGCTCAGCACCAGCTCGAAAGGCCAGCCTTCCTTATGCAAGGAGCGGTTATCCTCGGTGTCTAGACCAGTGAATTCATCGCCGGGAATGACATACTCGGTAACCTCGCCATTGTCACGCTCTTCGGAGACGGCGATTTCCCACTCGTGGTAACTCTCGAATACGTTCGAGGACTCGCCCTCGAACAACGTGAGATGGCCGCTACTGGACATCTGATGCTCAATGAATCCGCCCAGCAAGAGCACAAGGATCCCAAAGTGAGCAAGGAGCACGCCCGTCTTCTTCCAGCCTTTCCGCGCACGCACGATGCCGCCGCACAAGAGATTGATAAAAAGCAGGCTTAGCAGCAGATAGCCGCCCGGCAAGGGCACGGGGATCGTGTCGAAGAGGGGGAACGTGACCACCATCGACTCAAAATAGCGCTGCTGGACCTCATAAATCCCTTGATTCATCTGCTCGAGGGTGCCGAGGAAGGTCAGAAGCAACAGGAAGAGGAGTAATACGCAGGCAAGCCCATTCGAAGACAAAAAATCAAAGATGTATCTCAAGAACTTCATACAAAGGTCACCCGCGGTGAATTGCCGCCACGCACCAACGGCAGGACGTTCGCATACCGCCTGAGGCGCATCGCCAGGGAATGGGGCAGCCGCCCCAGTTCGCATGTCCCTGACAGCTCAGACAAAGCCGGCTTACACTCTATTTCCTCGGAACGAACACGCCATCACGCCACTGTAGGGGGGCGGACGGCGCGGCCTCCGGCGAGAATAGGCCGATGGCCTTCACAGCGCTCCCCCAATAATGGGTGCTCGTAGCACGCGGGGTGAACGCCATTCCAGCCATCGGCCAGAAGGAAGCCTAGCACATTATCACGTACACATCAATGCCCCCCCATCGCTGGGCAAGGAGGGCGCGTGGCGAATCCATGCCGCTCACCGCCCTATTGGTTCTGGCGTTGCATCTCGCGGCGGCGCATCGGCATGGCATCGATCGTCTCGAACAATTCCTCGGCCGAAAGTACGTCGTCGCGCCGCAACTTTTCGGTCGTATCCTTGCCGACTAGAATGACTTGGAACGACGCTTCCGGGTCGAATCGCTCGCGCAGCGCCTCCGCCACCGCGCTCGAACGCGGCCCCTCCGGTCCGAGAGGAGGACCGGTCTCGAAGACCCTATACAGCGCAATGTCGCGCTCGTCGAGCCCGTCGGCGTGCTCCTCGAAGCTCTCCATCTGTTGCTGATAGGCCGCATCCTCGCGGCTCGGCGCAAAGATGACGACCGGTCGATCTTCCCAGGCGTGCGACTCGAGTGGCTCCACGTCTTCCTCCCTGCCGGTTTCGCCGTCCCAGCCTTCAAGACTTTCCCCATCAAAGATGGGCGTAAACGTCTCACGGAGCTTAATGTCGTCAAACCGGATGCGCATGGCGGGACCGACATGGAGCTGGAAGGCGATGACGCCGCTGCGCCGGGCCTCGGGGGCATCGTCGATAATTTCGTGCATCTTGACGCCGTTGATAGCGGTGACGATGCGGTTACCCACGGCCCTGACGCGGTAATCGTTCCAGTCATCCATGTGGATGTGCTCAAAGAGTTCGTCCTCGTCCGCGAACTCCTCGACGGTCCGCTCGCCGTCGCTGTCAAAGGTTACGCTTTGACCGCGCCGCGCCAGAATGCCCCGGCCACCCTCCTCGTAGTGAATGCCGGTAATCCAGTCGTCGGTGGCGATGTCGGCTTGATAGCCCTCGACGCGATAGCCGTCGAGCCGTTCGGAACGAACTTGCACGCCCGAGTTCGCCCACTCCGTGTCAATGCGGTAGCGGAACTTGAGATCGAAGTCGGCGGGCTCGTCTTCATCCCAGATGAGGAACGTGTTGTGGTCAAGCTGCCCTTCCTCCGTGGTTTCGCCGATGAGGTGACCGTCCTCCACGCGCCACAAGTCGGGATCGCCGTCCCAGCCGTCGAGCGTTTCGCCATCAAACAAGGGCTGGTACAAGCTTTTGAGCTTTACGTCGTCGAAACGGATCTTCATGGGATCGCCGCTGTGAAGCTGAAACGCGATGATGCCTTCACTCCGGGCCTCGGGGCCTCGGTCCACGATTTCGCTGGTCACGTGGCCGTTGATGATGGTTGTGATCCGATCCCCTTCGGCGATGATGTGGCACTCGGTCCACTCATGGGGATTAATGTATTCGCCGAGATCGTCCTCATCGGCGAAGGTTTGCGTCTCCCTATCGCCCTCTTCATCGATGATGGTCCGTTCTCCGCGCCGAGCCAGCACGCCCCGGCCCCGCTCTTCATACGAAATACCGGTCAGCCCATCATCGGTGGCTATATCCGGCTGGTACCCCGCGACCACGTGATCGTGGAGCCGCTCGGAGCGCAACTGGATCCCCGAATTGCCCCACTCGCTGTCGATGCGGAAGCGGAACTTCAGCTCAAAGTCGCTGGGCTCGCCGCCTTCCCAAATAAGGAACGTGTTCTCCTCCAACGGATCCTCCTCGGTGGTTTCGCCGATGATGTGGCCGTCCTCCACGCGCCACCGGCCTTCCTCGCCGGTCCAGCCGTCCAGGGTTTCGCCATCGAAGATAGATTCGAAGCCTTCATTCGCCGATGCGTTCCCGGCTACGCCCCCGAAGACCAGGCACCCCACGAAGACCGGGGTGAGAACCCATGGCATGGCGGAACGCACGCGGGAAATTCTTGAGTGGCAATTCTTGTGTTGACGCAGCATATGGCAATCTCCTTTGTTATCGCCTCGTTTTGGGGCACTTTCCCATCTAATAACCTGAGTATTGCACAAGTCCGGCGCACTCCCCAAGTTTTTGGGCTGATTTCGGGGTTGATTTACGACGCCGCCACGCGGTAGTTTGAAGTGTCTCAATACAACACATTTTGCGGATCCTCTTCCGGTCGTTTCTCGAAAGGGGACAACAGACGCATTCCACAGGGAGGGAACCATGAGCTTGAATCGGCGCGATTTCATGAAGACGGTTGGCGTGAGCACGGCGGGGGCATTGACGGCGGCGACGCTACAGGCGCGCGGCGCGCGCGCCGAGAACGGCGATCGGCCCAACATCCTCTGGCTCACCTGTGAGGACATAGGCCCGCACCTTGGATGCTATGGGGATGAATACGCCCATACGCCCAATCTTGACGCGTTCGCGGAGAAGGCGCTGCGCTACGACGTGGCTTGGTCGGATGCGCCAGTGTGCGCGCCCGCGCGAACCGGTCTCATTACGGGGGTTTACCCGCCGAGCCTTGGCGGCCAGCACATGCGGTCCATGGTGGGGATGCCGGATTTCATGCGGATGTATCCCCAATTCCTTCGGGATGCGGGGTATCACTGCACGAACAACGGAAAGGAAGACTACAACGTGCGCAAGCCCGGCGACGTGTGGCATGACGCAGGGCACTACGAGGACCGGGAGGAAGGCCAGCCCTTCTTCGCCATCTTCAACAACACGCAGACGCACGAAAGCCGCATTCGCAATCGGACGGACCTGCCGCACCACGACCCTGATGAGGCCCCCATCCCGCCCTACCATCCCGATACGCCGGAAGTCCGCCGCGATTGGGCCCAATACTATCACTCCATCTCCCTGATGGATGGGTGGTTTGGCGAGCAGATCACCGAGCTTGAGGAAGCGGGCTTGATGGAGGACACCATTATCTTCTTCTACGGCGACCACGGCTCGGGCATGCCGCGGAACAAACGCTGGCCGTACGACTCGGGGAACCATGTTCCGCTCATCGTGTATGTGCCTGAGAAGTGGCGCCATCTGGCGCCGGCGGATTACGAGCCCGGCGGCTCGACTCGCCGTCCGGTGGGGTTCGTGGACATGGCGCCCACGCTGCTCAGCTTGGCGAATACGGAGCCGCCAGAGTGGATGCAGGGCCGCGCCTTCATGGGGCATTACGAGGCTGAGCCCCGCGAGTATCTGTTTGGTTTCCGCGGCCGCATGGACGAGCGCTACGACATGGTCCGCTCGGTCCGCAATGACCGGTACATCTATGTCCGCAACTACATGCCTCACCGCATTTACGGCCAATACATCGGCTACATGTTCATCACCGAGACCACTCAGGTGTGGCACGACCTCTACCATGAGGGCGAGCTTGAACCGCCGCAGACCTACTTCTGGGAGGAGAAACCGGCGGAAGAACTTTATGACCTTGAAAACGATCCCCATGAAGTCAACAACCTCGTGGACTCGGAGGAGCATCAGGCGGTCTTGAACGAGCTTCGCCAAGCCCACCGCGATCACATGATGGCGACGCGGGACGCCGGCTTCCTGCCGGAGGCCGAGATGCACCGGCGCGCCAAGGGCTCGACGAAGCCGGTGTGGGAACTCGACAACGGGACCTCGATCTACGAGATGGCGCACGACCCCGAGCAGTATCCGCTTGAACGGATCATGGCCACGGCGGAGCTGGCGGCCAGCCGCGCCTTCGAGGCCGTGCCTCACCTTCTTGTCTGTCTGGAGGATGGCGATCCCGCGATACGGTACTGGGCCTTGACGGGGTTGCTGGTGCGCGGCGCGCCCGCGTTTGAGATGGCCCCGGAAAAGGTCCGCGAACTCCTGGACGACGAGAATGCCAGCGTGCGCATCGTGGCCGCGGAGCTGTTGGGCTCCTTTGGCGGTGAGGAAGATGTGGAGGCCGCCGTGGATGCGCTGGGCGAGCTGGCCCCGCCGCAAGACAATGGCGCGTATGTGGGCATAGCCGCCATGAATGTCATCGAGAAATTGGGCGACAAGGCCGAGCGGCTTTGGCCCATGCTTGAAGAAATGGATCCCGAGGATCCCGATGCGCCGGGACGGGCTAACAATTACGTGGACCGTTTGCGGCCGTGATGCGGACTGTTTGGCGTTGGTTTACGGGGGCAACACTGCGGTAGTTTGAAGTATCTCAATAGAGCACATTTTGCGGAGGCTCTTTCGAGATGCTTTAGGAATGGGATCCAATACGGGCATTTTAAAGGAGGGAACCATGAGCTTGAATCGGCGCGATTTCATGAAGACGGTTGGCGTGAGCACGGCGGGGGCATTGACGGCGGCGACGCTACAGGCGCGCGGGGCGC
>JAWOFY010000240.1:0-4970 GCA_046497285.1 Candidatus Hydrogenedentota bacterium | reverse complement strand
TGCCAGCCAACGGAAGATGGCGTCTGACTCATCCGTCTGACCAGGCATGACGAGATGACGCACCAACACCCCGCGTCTCGCAACGCCGTCAGGGCCAAAGCGCAAGGGGCCCACTTGGCGATGCATTTCGAGAATAGCTTCACACGCCCGTTCCGGATAGTCCTTGGCCTTCAGCAAATGGCGGGCCGATTCCTGCTTCCAGCACTTGAAGTCGGGCATGTAGATGTCGACAAGGCCTTCAAGCGACTTCAAGGATTCCACCGAGTCGTAGGCGCTTGTGTTGTACACAATGGGCAGACGCAGGCCGTTGGGAACGGCTGCGGCGATGGCCTCGATGACCTGCGGAACCACGTGCTCGGGGGTCACAAAGTTGATGTTATGACATCCCTGGGCTTGCAGTTCGAGCATGAGCGCCGCGATGCCTTCGGCCTCCCGCTCCTCGCCCGCGGGTTGCTGGCTTATATCCCAATTCTGGCAGAAGACGCACTGGAGGTTGCAGAAACTGAAGAAGATCGTCCCGGATCCCCGCCATCCCCGCAAACACCTCTCCTCACCGAAATGCGCAAAAGCGGAGGCCACTTGCGCGTACCGGCCCGTGTTGCAGATATTGGTTTCGTTTTCGAGCCGGTTGACATGACACCGGCGCGGGCACGCCGTGCAATCGACTAACTCCTCTAGCGCCCATTCCACGCGCCGGGCCAGTTCCCCGGATTCCGCCAAGGCGCAATACCCGGGCTCATAATCTTCAATGAGAAATCGCTCGTCTGGTCGATGAGAAAGCATATACCGCAAGACTTCTAGTCTCCCGCTTAGCCAGCCCATTGACAAAACGTGGGGATCCACTGAATGGGCTGACAACCGAGCGCGTAGTGGCGTTCAATTATCTGCGCCCGCCGGTGATGGCAGCCGGCCCATGCGGATCAAAGGGGTAAAACGGGGCGGCGCGGACGGAAAGGCGTCCCAGCTCATGTTAATGACGCGGCTGTTGTTAAAGACCACGTGGCCTAACCGTATGAGTTCTCCTTCAGGCTCCGTCAAGCACAGTTCCTGCATCTCGTACGCCGAGGCGTCGGCGTGCATGCGCCATTCCATTTCCGCTTGGGCCGCGCCGGCCCCATAAGGGCGATCCACGGCCAACTCATAGGTCTCCGCCGTATGAGGCGTCACTGCGTGTATCCGGATGAACATAGGCTGGCGTTCGGCGATGAGCACCCAGCGGATATCGCGGGGCTCGATGCCGGACTGCGTCTCTCCCCCCCACTGCTTCCACAGGCCATGGAGTTGGTTCGCGCTGTAAGGGCTGAACGAGTCCGCCAAGGCCACGTCTCCCAAGACATGCGCCATGGCCTTGGTTAAAACATCCGCGGCCAACCCGTTCTCGGCGCCTTCGGGTTCACCCAAGCGGGCCTCAAGAGCGGCAAGGGCCTCGCCACGTTGTCCATCGGCCACAAGCGCTCTCTCGTACGCGTACCGGCGGCGCTGCTCCGGAGCGCCAGAGCAATAGTCGCGCAAATCCCCAAGAAACCGCTGCCTTTCGGACTGGGTAAGCGGCGGCAGCAGTTGCTCCTCTCGCGGGGGAACCAACGCCGCCTCGAAAAACAATGCCGCCGCCAGCGGCGCTTCCCGCTCAAGGGCCGCCCTTGCCCGCCAATAATGCGTCCGCGCCTCATGAGGGGCCACGCCATCCATGACATCCATCCGCGCCTCCACTCTGTCCATATTGCCCGCTTCGAGTTCGGTCTCGGCATAGGCGGCGTAATTCCGGGGATCGCGGCGGTCTGCAAGGGATACATCTTCCAAATTGGACCATACAAGGACCGCGACGAGGACCAAAAGGAGGGTGGGGCCGGGCGCGGAGGCCGCGGCCGCGCGATAGGGCAAGGCGTACCCGGCGGCGAGCGCGAGTAGGAAGGCGTGGTAGTGGCGAATCGGTTCGCCAAAGGCTATCATGGCGGCCGCGCCTGCCCCCAGGGCAAGCAACAGAATGCCATGGGTCCGCGTGAAGGCGTCCCGCCGGTCCACCACCAGTTTAGCGGCCACACGCGCCGCAAGCCAGCCTGCCGCGCCCAACGCCACCAGCATGGCCCACCCTTCTGCGAACCAGTTCGGAGGCCGCCAAAACGCGTATTGCATGAGCCCGAGAATGGCCGTCCCAAGGAGAGCAAAGGCCATGACGCCGCGCGCGCCCCACGCGATCCGCCGCGCCCAGTGCGGGTACACCATGTTTCCGGCGGGATACTCCGCAAAAGCAGCTCCCACAAGTAGCGTCACCAGACCCGCCGTGGGCGCGACAGGTCCCGCGAACACGATCTTGCCCTGCGGGCCGAATGCGGTCGGCACAAGAAACCCGGCCCACGACGCCACCGACATCACAGCCACGAGCCCGCAGGCCAAGGCGCTCACAGTGAGGCAACGACCGATCACTTGACGGTTCACGGCGAAATGCGCCGTCGCGGCAAACAAGAGCGCGCATCCCGTCATGGCCAGAGGCCGAGCGCCGCCTTCCATCAGGGCATGCGCCCAATACGAGGCCAAGGCGAGGAGGAGCGGCCACGCCAATTCGAAGGATAAACGCACCCGCCGCCTACCCACAACGTCCGTCACCCATGCCGCCACCAGCACGGCCCCGAGAACGACGGCCGCGGGAGCATGAAGAAGAGGGAGGTGGGTATACACATCCAGCGGCCACGCAAACGCCATGGCGGGGAGCAGGAAGCCGGCTATCTGGCGGGGCCGATCACTATTCATTCAGGGACCTGGCCCGATTCGGTTTCAGACGCGGACTCCACGACGGCGGAACGCCCGGACGGTTCTTCCGCCGGCGCCACATGGCCCAACGCGTGAAGCAAAGCACTAAAGGCGAGGAGGCCGCCAAAAAACAGCGCCCCGAAAAGCCGCTCTTTCCGCTGACGTTCGGTGGGATCCAACTCCATCTCCTTGAATGATAGCTATCTTTGCGCCGCGGGCCCTGAACCCGGGCATTTGCTCTCGGCGCCGGACTCGCGTTGCGAAACCCATTCCACGAGGATCCACCGGCGGACGGAGTTAATCAGCCAGATACCATCGGCCTGCTCCAGGTCATCCTTGGTAAGCGTGCGCTCCTTGATGACGTCCATGTCGAGAAGATGTTGCCGGAAACAGCCGGCCAGCAATCCCGCGTCCACGGGCGGCGTCCAGAGGATCCCCCGCCTTTCGCAGACCAGATTCGCCATCGTGCTCTCGGTCAACTCGCCCCGCTCGTTCCACAGGATGACGTCGTCACACTCCGGCCGCTGCTGCCGGGCGCGCTCGTACATATCGCGTTTTGTGGTCTTGTGATACAGAAACACATCGCCGCTGTCCACCGGCTCCACCGCCAGGCCGACGGTAAGGGTGAGCGGCGGCAGCTCGTGCAGCGGAGTGGATTCCAAGGCGCAGTCCCCCGCTTGGTCCACAAGAAGTCGGACCTTATGGGGCGTTCCGGCGGCCGTAAGCCGCGCCGCCTCTTCCTTCAACCGTCTTTCAACAGCAGCCCAATCAGCGTCAATTCCAAAATAGTCCCCGCTTTGCCGGAGGCGTTCAAGGTGAAGGTCATACAGGAAGTAGCCGGCTTCATCCCACCGCAAGGATTCCAGTAGGGAAAACCGCGGCGCATGCCGGCTGAGAAACGCGGTCTTCGTTTGGCATTCCTCATACTCGCCCAATGCCGTCGAATCCCAAACAATGCCCCCGCCCACATGATACCGGGCCTCTTCCCTCTCGGCGTCCACCGTCACCGTCCGAATGGCGACGTTGAAGCTGGCTTCCCCGCTTGGAGCCCACCATCCCATCGAGCCACAGTAGACCCCGCGCGGATACGCCTCCAACTCGCGGATGATCTCCATGGTCCGCGCCTTGGGCGCGCCGGTTACCGAGCCCGAGGGGAACAACGCGTTCAAAACTTCCGGAACGCTGGCATCCGTCCGCCCCGTTACGGTGGACGTCATTTGCCATACGGTCTCGTAGCGCTCCACATCAAAGAGCTTGGGCGTTTTGACCGTCCCAGTGCGGCAGGCCCGGCCGAGGTCGTTTCGCAAGAGATCCACTATCATGAGGTTCTCGGCCCGGTTCTTCTCGCTGTGGGCGAGCGCTTCTGCTTGGCGTTTGTCTTGCGCCGAATAAAGCCCGCGGGGGGCGGTGCCTTTCATGGGCCGCACCGTCATCTGTCCTTCATCAATATGAAAGAAGAGTTCGGGCGAGGCGGACAACACCATGAAGGTCCCCGCGTCCACATAGGCGTTGTAGTCCCCCTTTTGAGCCGCGCAGAGCTGATAAAACCAAGCCAAGGGATCGCCGCAAAAAGGCGCCGCAAGGGGAAAGCTGAAGTTCACTTGATACGTGTCCCCGGCGGCGATGTAGTCCCGGATCGAGCGGATGGCCCCCTCGTACGCCTCACGGGAAATCATGTGCTCCCAGGGGCCCACCTCCACCGGCCGCTCAGGGGCTTGCCACGACGTGTGGGTCACTTCGTTGTAGAGCCCTATCCACACCAGCGGAAGGCGTGCGGGGGGATGAACCTTGAGCACCCGGTCAAAAGCGGGGGCCGCCTCATAACTTATGAATCCGGCGGCGTGGGCTCCGCCGGCGACCGCGCGTTGAACACGCGCCATGGCGGGCTGTACTTCATCGAGCGCACGGGCGGTCACCACGGTTTCCGGGCGCTGATAGAGCCGTTCCCCCGTACGGGAAACGAACCGTACATCACCGAATTCAGTGCGGTTTTCCATTATACACCCGTATTGACTTAACCGCTAACCCGAAACCCCATTGGATGACGCGCCCCGGAGCTAGAAAAATGTCCTGTGACTATCCCCTAGTCTCGGCCCATCCCAGCATTGTGGGTAGCCTTGATTCGGTTCGTCTTGGCCGCGAGGTGGCGCGGGCTTCCAGCCCGTGGTGCATGGCCTAAAAGGCGCCATGCCGCCTCCAAGCGAACTCGCCGCGGCCGTCAA
>JAWOFY010000228.1:0-5057 GCA_046497285.1 Candidatus Hydrogenedentota bacterium | reverse complement strand
TTGCCTGAAGCGAGGCGTCCTCATCGAGGCCATAGGTAAGGCACACGCTCTCGATCTCGGGAAGGATAGCCCGGACATTGGGATCGTCGTGGCACACAATGGCTTGACCGTAAAAGGGCGGCATATTGCAGAACTCGGTGAAGGCCCGCTTGATATTGTCCAGGGTGCCATAGTATTCGAGGTGCTCTGCGTCAATGTTGGTCACGACGCTGATCGTGGGATGAAGCCGGAGGAAGGAGCCGTCGTGCTCATCGGCCTCCGCCACGAGGTAATCTCCGCTGCCCCAGCGCGCGTTCGAGCCGCTGCGGTGGAGAATGCCCCCCACGATAGTTGTCGCTCCAATATTCGCCCGGTCGAGAATGGCGCTGATCATCGAGGTGGTGGTGGTCTTCCCGTGCGTTCCTCCCACGGCCACGGCATGAGGCTTGAGCCGCATCAAGTCGGCCAGCAGTTCGCTGCGGTGAATCACCGGCAGCCCGCGCCGCCGCGCCGCCACCACTTCCACGTTCTCATCGCTCACTGCGGCCGACACCACGACAATGTCCGCATCGCCAAGATGGGCCGCCGCGTGCCCTGTGTGAAACCGCAACCCGCGGCGTTCCAATCGCCGGGTGATATCCGAAGGGCTCAGGTCGGACCCCGATACATTGCACCCCAGGTTGAGCAAGATCTCGGCCAGGCCGCTCATTCCGATGCCGCCAACCCCAACAAAATGGACGTTTCGCGTCAACCCATTCACAAATCGCACCTCCCCTACAAGATATTGTAGCTTCTCTAGTATAACAAAGGCCCCGGCACAATAGAAAGGAGTAATCAAGGCGCGGGTTGGCTACGCGGGTCACCATGCAGCGGGCTTACAGAAACACCTAGCGGCGGAGGTTAGGAGTTTTCAAAGGCCTCCAACGCCGCCTTTTTGCAGGGTGCGCCAATCGCCGGATAACTCAGCCCAAGATATAGCGATGTCCTTGTTACTCGCGCCTGAAAAGGAAATTCATCCGCAGCCAATGGGGGAACGTACCGCCAGCGTCTCACTGGCATCTATGAGCCGCCTGGAAGGCGGCGATACGGTTCTTGTGAATACTTATCCGGCGATTTGGGGGGGTAGCGCTTCCTTGACATCATCGCAAGGGGATGGTATGGTAATTGCAACACTTTTAGCGAGACCCATGGTGCAGGGTCTCGCGCGCGTCAGCATCACCCGATACGCCACAGTTCGGACGTGCTTGGCTGCGAGGTTTCTTCCGCGGCCGAACGCAGAAAAACACACATTCCCAATCCCGCTATCTGACGCGTTCTCACCTAATCATGACTGGGAGGTAATTCCTCATCATGAAAAAGTGGACTCTGCTGGTTATCCCGGAAGGTCAAGGCAACACCAGCACGCTCCAATTTCATGCGTTCTATCTCTGGGCAGCCGTCGGCGTGCTCGTGCTGCTGACATTTACCTCGGCTTTTTTCTTCAAGCGTTACCAAATCAGCCAGGAAGAAATGGAGCATATGGCGGAGTGGAACCGCCAAATGCAAGTGCTTCAAGTCCGCGCGGATAACGAAAATGGCGCTGAACAGCTCGATCCTGAGTTTATCCAGGAATTGGGCCAGCGCATCCGCTCTCAATACGAAGCGCGGGACAATGCCATCACCGAAGACTTGAACGCGCTGTACGATCTTGAATCCCAGGTGCGGCAAGTCCACGGGCTTCCGCCGCGCAGTTCGTTGGCTGTGCCGCCGCCTGCCAACGAAAACGGCGATGACGGACGCGGGGGCGGGCCCAGCTTGTACAGTAGCGCAGGGGCGCAAGAAGATCCGATGATGGCGCGGCCGCCCACGCTGATCTACGGCGCTTCGCGACCCTCCGCCGATTTGATTGTCCAAGAAATTAATATCCGGATGGAAAGCCTGGAAAACCTTCTCGATAACCTTGAAGAGAAGCAGAGCCAGGTGGCCCGGACCCCGGCCATTCAACCCACAAATCATCCAAATACGCGGATTTCGTCGAACTTTGGGTACCGGGAAGATCCCTTTAGCCATTCGTTGCGCCATCACGATGGGATAGATTTCTCCGCGCCGGCGGGGTCCGATGTCCTCGCCACAGGCCGCGGCACGGTGACTAAGGCGGAGTATGATGGCCACTTTGGCAACCTCGTGGAAATCGACCACGGTGATGGGAAAACCACGGTGTACGGCCATATGCGAGAATTGTTAGTGTCGCCTGGAGAGGAAGTTGAGCGTGGCGACGTCATTGGCCTCGTGGGAAGCACAGGGCGGAGCACGGGACCCCATGTCCATTATGAGGTCCGCCGTGATGGCCAACCCGTGGATCCCAGCTCTTACCTTGGTAGCTGATCATGCTTAATGGAAACCGCCGGAAGAAGCAGTCCCGGAAGGGCGGGGGTTTGACGATCATCGGTCAAGGGACCAACGTTAAGGGCGAGATCTACTCCAAGGGTACGGTGCGCATTGAAGGGCAAGTGATGGGCTCCGTCCATTGCGAAGGCGTCCTCTTGGTGCAAGACACGGGCCAAGTGAAGGCCGATCTTGTCGCAAATCACGTTGTCATTAGTGGGAAAGTGAAAGGAAACGTCGTTGCTCGCGAACGGTTGGAGGTGATGCCCAACGCCACCGTCATTGGCGATATCGCCGCCCCACGCGTTAGCATTGCCGAAGGAGTCGTGTTCGAGGGGCAGTGCATTATGAAAACGGACGGCGCCACGCCGCAGGTCTCGGAACTGCCTGCCCCGGAGAAAGCGGAGGAAACCTCGGCCGCTGGGGCCGCCTCCCCGCCGCGGAAGAACGAGGAATAGGCCGCAGTGTAAGCCAATAGAAGCAGGTCTTGGGCGCTCCTTCCAGCGTTGGAATATATCCCCGTCTCTCCTTTGTTACGTATTAAGGTTGCAAAGGAGAGCGTTAGGCGCTTTTTAACCGCCTATTCTGTGCGACATATACATACTCCGCATCGTTGCCTGCCTCTGTTGCGATCACATGGTACAATCACGTTAGCCTGATACTGGCAGGCGGAAAGGAGTGACATAGATGCAGTCAATTCTCAATATAGTGTGTCCTCATTGCCAAGCGAAGGGGCAAGTAGCGGCCCCGCCGACGGGCGCCATGGTCATCGGACCTTGTCCACAATGTAACGAACTCGTGATGGTGTTTTCGGGCGCTGCGTTGCCCTTGAAGAAAGACATCTTGATGAATGGCAGCGCTGAAGACAAACGCCAGCATCTGATGGAGGTTCTTACGACGTTTCTTGACCGGCAGATCAGTCGGCTGGTGCAGGAGCTGGAAAACGAAGGCGGGTCGGACGACGATCAATCCGAGCTGGATGCGGAGTCCGAAGGCGGCTTCGACATGCACTCCGAAGAGAATCTCTATGAAGAGGAAGAGACGTCGTTGGAGGGCTTTGAGTCCGAGGAAACTCCAGAAGGCGGGGGTTCCCGCCACGGCGGTTCCAACGCCATAAGCCAACGCGAGTTCGAGGATTTCGTGCGGAATACCTTGCCATTGCTTGACAAGAGGGACTACTTCCGGAAAACCTTCGACAACGGCTAATAGCCGAGAATTCGTCCCATGACCGTGGGGCCGGAGGATCCCTTAACCAAAGGTGATCCTCCGGCCCCGTTTCGTTGTGTGCTCGGGGCGCCGTGGCGCCAGGCCAACTTCAAGTTTGCGGACCAATCGGGCTCCTGGCCTGTATCGACTTCATCACAAGTGGACCCTTGTCTTAATGCGTGGGTGGACATCTAAATGACCCCAGCGGGATGGGTTTATTTGTGACAGCATGTCAAGCTACGCCAGACGCTATCGGGGTATCCACAACTTTCGCGGTGATCAAGCGCCCGGCTGCTCGCCCGGCTGCTCCAGGCCGAGGTAGGCGAGACTCGCTTGGGCTTGGCGGTGGTTGTCATGCTCCAGGGCGAAGGTGAGGGGGTGGGGGACGTCGCGTAACTGGCCGATGAAGCGGGCGAAGTCGAGGATGCCCTCGCCCAGGGGCAGGTGATCGTCGTACTCTCCGTGAGAGTCGCTGAGGTGAATGTGACGGATGTAGGGCCGCAGCATGTCAATCCATACTTGGGTGGGCCAGTTTGAATACAAGTTTATGTGAGCCAGATCCAGACAGATGCCAAGATGCTCCGCCCGCAGATCGTCGAGGAGCCGCATCAGGGGTTCAGGGGTGGGCTCGAACATATTCTCGAGATAGATGGCCGTTCCCTGTTTGGCGGCTTGGTCCAAAATAGGCGGCCAGAATCCAATGCTGTAGTTGTGATAGAGATCGCGGTATTCCCGGGTCTTGATGAGGGGGTTGAACTGGCTGTGGAAAATCACGTACCCGGCCTTCGTCCGCCGGGCCACGTCGAGCGCCTGTTGGTAGCGTTGATAGGCGTTGTGGCGCACGGCGGGGTCGGGGCTGTAATGGACGGTGTCGATGAAGGGACCGTGACATCCGATGGGGCCGCGGACATGCGTCAGCGCCTCAAGAATGCCATCGAGGCGTTTCTCATACATGTTCTCGATGACTTGAGGCATGGCGAACGTCTGAATCTCGACGCCCACGCCCAAGCGGGCGATGACGGGGAGATCCTTCTCAATCTCGTTGCATGCCGTGAAAAAGATCTGCTCGCGCTCTAAGAGCGGAGAAATGCCGGAGGTTCCCTGATCAGGGTGTGTCATCGCCATTCGAACTTTCTTGAAGCGCGCGCCGTTGACTGGCCATTTCCTGCCGGTAACGGTACACCGCCTGGTTGTGCTCCTCAAGGGTGCGGCTGAAGGTGTGGGTTCGGCCGTCACCGTTGGAGACAAAATAGAGGTACTCCGTGTCGGCTGGATCTAGCGCGGCCCGGAAACTAGCCAGCCCGGGATTCGCGATGGGGCCTGGCGGCAAGCCGCGATTGCGATAGGTGTTGTAGGGCGAATCTACTTCCTTGTCTTCGTTTAGCATGCGTTCGCCGTACTTGCCCAAGGCGTACTGCAACGTGGTGTCCATATCCAAGGTCATGCCGCGTTCGAGCCGGTTCTCAATCACGCTCGCCACCTTCGGGCGCTCATGCGCTGCACGGGCC
>JAWOFY010000163.1:0-3860 GCA_046497285.1 Candidatus Hydrogenedentota bacterium | reverse complement strand
CAAGATCCGTATAGTAGGGGTGGATTTCGCAATAGACCTTCTGTTCCCTGATGCATAAAGACCTAGGGAATGTGGAAGCGGATGGGATGCGTGTACCGCAGTTCACTGTAAAGTACTTCGGCAGACGGCCGCATTTTGTTTAAGGGAAGCTCCTTGCGAACACGGAAAACTTGAAGCAACGCTCCCCAGCGCACACGGCCGTTGGCCCCTTTTCAAAAACTGCCAAAACATGAGCTTGAAAAACTCGCCACTGATGCGTACAATATGGGCGCAGTACTTGAGCGTCACGTGCCGGGATGGCGGAATTGGCATACGCGCTAGGCTAAGGACCTAGTGCCCTTTCTAGGGCTTGCGAGTTCGAGTCTCGCTCCCGGCACCACTTCTTTAAGAAACTCTTCCGGCGCCTTCGTAGTCCTTCCCGTTTGCTTATCTAACCCTCAATCACGATCCGATGGGTACTGGACGCTCACATTGGTGTATTCATTATCTTTGACCCTTAGGATAGGAATGACCGCATCAAAGCCTTCGGCATTTTGAAATAGCTCATGTCGCGCCTCGAAGTGAGCGGTATCGCCAGCCGTCTCTCCCGTCAGCGCGCTCTCCACGGGCTGCAACGCGAGAGAAAATGTCCGCTTTTCCGCAGGGATATCATCGCCGTGCATCGTGAAGATCACGCCGATTTGGTCTGCCGTCAACCGCAACCGGTCTCGCGCGCCGCTGTTCAGAATGTACATGCTCACCCAACCTGCATCGGGGTCGAGCACGAATTCGACGTACGCTTCGCCGTCGCCCAGTTCGGCGAGGACTCCACCGTAGCGTGCTTCGACGCTTTCTTCCGCCGCCTCTTCTTCGGCTTCGAGGGTCTCCTCGTCTTGCTCGAAAGACGCCGCCACCCGCTCTTCTCCCTCCGTTGGCGCTTCGGATGGACGCTCGGGACCACAGGCGGGCAGCACCAGTAGGGCGGCGCCACCCAAGAAGGCAAAGGCCAATCTTGCAAGGTTTATCCAAAGTTTGTTCACGAGTACCTCCTTCCTATGATATGCTTAAGCAAGATGATGCCCTATCTTGAGACGCGTTGTCCACACCGGCGCCGTTTCACCGTTATGTCAGGCGCGGATTTGCTGCATTGAGCGCGTCAAGTGCTTGAATCCGCGTTCCATGGACAGTACCATAAGGGAGAGTCATTCCTCCGAGGTGAATTCCGTGGGCCTTCAAGCCTTTACTCATATTGAACGCAACGTTACGGCTATCCGCAACCGGATTGACGCAGCGGCCGCTCGCACCGGCCGAAATTCCGAAGACGTGAGGCTGATCGCGGTCACCAAGAGTGTAGGGCCAAGCCAAGTGGAGGCCCTGCACGCGTGTGGCGTACGGGCGTTTGGGGAGAACCGGTTGCCCGGCGTGCCGGATAAACAGGCCATGGCGCCGCGAGAGACCGCCGAGTGGCACATGGTCGGCCACTTGCAGCGCCGCAAGGCCCGCGAAGTGGTAGGGCTCTTTGATTGGGTGGATTCCATTGATCGCCTTAAATTGGCTGAAACGCTTCAACGCCAGTGTGAGGAACAAGACCGCCAGCTGCGTGTTTTGCTGGAAGTCAACGTGTCGGGCGAATCCACCAAACATGGTCTTGCTCCAGAAGAAGTGGAGGGGGTGCTGACCGCGATTCGTCCATTGGATCGCCTGTCAGTGGAAGGTGTAATGACAATGGCCCCTTTGGCCGATGACCCGGAAGACGTGCGGCCCGTATTTGCGCGGCTCCGGGAGTTGGCCGATGATTTTGGGCTTCCCGAACGCTCTATGGGCATGTCCAATGATTTTGAGGTGGCGGTGGAGGAGGGGGCCACGCAAGTGCGTATTGGAACCGCATTGTTTGTGTAACATCCATGCGGGCGTACTCTTGTTGCTGCGTAATTCGGTTCCATCGCGAATATCTGATCTAGAAAGGTCTGCATGAAGGAAAAGCTGGAAACCATTTGTCAACAAGCGCTCGAAGAAATCACCCATGCCGGCGAAAGCGAGGCGTTGGAAAAGACGCGCGTCAAATACCTGGGGCGAAAAGGCGAACTTACGCAGATTTTGCGGGGGCTTGGTCAAGTGGCGCCCGAAGAGCGAAAGGCCGTGGGCCAAGCGGCCAACGAGATCAAGGAAGCCATCGCCAACGCCCTTGAGGAGCGGAAGAAGGATCTCGAGGCCAAGGAACTTGAGGAACAAGCGAGCCGGAATAAGGTTGACCTCACTTTACCTGGTCGCAGGCCGCGGGTTGGTCATAAGCATGTAGTCTCCCAGGTTATCGAAGAAATTGTAGACATCTTTACGGGCATGGGGTTTCAGACCGCGACAGGACCCGACATCGAGACGGAGTACTACAATTTCGAGAGCATGAACACACCAGAGGATCATCCAGCTCGCGATCTCCACGACACCTTCTTTGTGAAAGACGGCGTGGTATTGCGGACTCATACCTCGCCGGTGCAGATGCGCGTCATGGAGAGCACGAATCCGCCCGTGGCCGTGGTGGTGCCGGGTCGAACGTTCCGCGTGGATAACGATGCTAGCCACAGTCCCATGTTCTTCCAAATAGAGGGCCTTTTGGTAGATAAAGGCGTTAATTTTGCTGAACTGAAGGGCGCCTTGATGTATTTTGTCCATAACTTTTTCGGCGCGGATACGGCGGTCCGTTTCCGGCCCCATTACTTTCCCTTCACCGAACCCTCCGCCGAAATGGATATTAGTTGCACCGTATGCGGAGGTCAAGGGTGTCGCCTGTGCAAGCATCAGGGCTGGCTTGAGATCCTGGGTTGCGGCATGGTTCATCCCCAAGTATTTCGGTTCGCGGGCTATGACGCGGAGGAAGTTACCGGATTCGCCTTTGGAATGGGGGTGGATCGCATCGCCCTCCTCAAGCACAGCATTGATAGCATTCACCACCTTTACGAAAATGACCTGAGATTTCTGGAGCAGTTCTAATATGCGTGTTTCCCTGAATTGGTTGCGGGAATTTGTGGATTTCGATCTATCCCCGGAACAGCTTGCCGACCACCTCACTATGCTTGGCCTTGAGATCGAGTCCATGGAGCGGTTGGGAAAAGATATTAAGAATGTACGGGTTGGCCAAATCCGCTCCATCGAGCCGCACCCCAACGCTGATAAGCTCACGGTGTGCCAGACCGATGTGGGCGATGACCAGCCGCTACAAATCATATGCGGCGCCAACAATATGAAAGTGGGGGACAAAGTTCCGACGGCGCTGGACGGGGCTGTTCTACCGGGGGGCTATGAGATTGGCCGGCGCAAGATGCGGGGCGTGGAATCTCACGGCATGATGTGCTCGGAAACAGAACTCGGCATCGGCGAGGATGCTGGGGGGCTCCTTATACTGCCGGAGGATGTTTCAGTTGGAACAGATGTCGTTTCGCTTCTGGAACTCGATGATGTCGTGTTTGAAATCGAAGTGACGCCTAATCGAGGGGATTGGGCGGGCGTCATTGGCGTAGCGCGGGAGCTGAGCGCGTCCCTGGGCGAAGAGCTCGAACTGCCCGATATCCACCTCATCACGTCCGAGCGTCAACAGGCGCAGGATGTTTCCTCGATCATCATTGACGATGCGGAGCTGTGTCCGAGGTATGCCGGACGCATCCTCGTAGAAGCTGAAGTGGGGGAGTCGCCGGCGTGGATGAAGGCCCGCCTTCGTGCGGCAGGGGTGCGCAGCATCAATAATGTAGTGGACATCACCAACTACGTGCTCATTGAAACGGGCCATCCGCTGCACGCCTTTGACTTGGACACATTGGCCGAGAAACGCGTCGTCGTGCGCCGGGCGGAAGAAGGTGAATCCATTCGAACACTGGACGGCGTGGAAC
>JAWOFY010000127.1:0-5930 GCA_046497285.1 Candidatus Hydrogenedentota bacterium | reverse complement strand
ATCGTCTCCACGCTGAGGCTCCCGTCTGCGTTATAAATTTGTCGGGGCGGAAACGTTCCGTGGTTTTCGTTGCTGTACATGATGAGCGCCATGCCCATTTGCCGCAGGTTATTGGCGCAACTCGCGCGCCGCGCCGCTTCCCGGGCCCGCGCTAGCGCCGGTAACAAAATGGCCGCCAAAATGCCTATAATGGCGATGACCACCAACAACTCAATGAGGGTAAAGCCCTTGCCTCGCATAACGTTCTCCTTACCGGTTAAAGCTCCGCATTCCTGCACAATCAAGTGATTAGTAACTAAATCAGGCGCGAGCATAATCAAACTAACGTTCTATGTCAACTACTTTTTGCCTAGCCTTAAAATCTCTCGAACCAGAATAGAAATACTATTTTCAGTGAGTATTTATGGCCAAGTTTAACTACAAGTCGCCGCTCTATCCTCCCGGGCAACGTCCCAGCGACGCATGTCCAGGCCGCTGATTTGGTATCATGATCAGGGAAGGCCTATGGGCCAGAGCGGTTTGACGAATGGGAGAACCGGCGTATGTATGTGGAACCTATCGGCGTGATATATTCTCCGTTTGTGCAGTTGGAAGGTATGCCCATTCAGCCTCAGAGCGCCAAGGGAGTAAAGGGAACGGTGCATATCAAGGAAGGTTATGTGGAGGGATTGCGGGATGTTGAAGGGTTCTCTCATCTTGTCCTCATCTACTGGTTTCACTTGAGCGAGGGATACGCCTTAGAGGTGACTCCGTTCGTTGATGATACAGAGCGCGGGGTGTTCGCTACGCGCGCGCCGCGCCGTCCGAACCCCCTCGGGATTTCCGTGGTTGAACTGATTAAAGTGGAACGCAATGTGCTGGATATTCGGAATGTGGATGTAATCAACGGGACCCCTCTGTTGGATATAAAACCTTATGTGCCGGATTTCGACGCCGTGGAGAGTCCAAGGATCGGATGGCTTGAAGGAAAATCACGGCGGGTTGAAGAAACAAAATCGGATGAACGATTCACGTGACCCAAACGCTCTCGACTTGGGCGGGTGTTTTGTGGAATCATAGGCATCATGGAGACGACAGAAAACATGCATGACACGGACCAGCCGGGGCGTGGGAAGCGCGCCTCGATTTACACATTGGGATGCTCGTTGAACCAGTCGGAGTCGAATCTGCTGGTGAATGCGTTGCGAAACGCCGGCTACGAGATCGTCCCCTTTGGCCAGCCGGCGGACCTCGGCATCGTCAACACGTGCACGGTGACAGGGCGGGCGGACGCGAAGTCGCGCCATATGGTGCGCTCCTTCATCCGCAAAAACCCGCACGCGTTCACGGCAGTCATCGGCTGTTATTCGCAGATGGGCTACAAGCAGTTGATGGAAATCGAGGGGCTTGACCTGATCGTGGGTAACCAAGAGAAACTCAACGTGTTGGCCTACGTGGGCGAGGCGAAGAACCCCGAGCCGCGTCTCGTACGCGACCGTATAGAACGCAAGGATTTCACCATCGGCGTAAACGCCGGCGAATCACCGGTTACCCGGCCCAATCTGAAGATTCAGGAGGGGTGCGATTTCATGTGCGCCTTCTGCATCGTCTCGTTCGCCCGAGGCCGCGCCCGGAGCCGATCATTTGACAATCTCATAACCGAGGCGGAGCGGCTGGCCGAGAGCGGCGCGCGGGAGATCGTGCTCACGGGGGTGAACGTGGGCATGTACAACCATGAGGGCCGGGACATCACGGCGGTGTTGGACGCGCTGGACGCCATCCCGGGCATCGATCGGCTGCGGGTTAGCTCGCTTGAACCCAGCACCATTCCCGAGGCAATGCTCGAGCGCATGGCCGATCCTGGCCACGGCCTTCTACCGTATCTGCATATCCCTGTGCAATCCGGCTCCGACCGCGTGTTGACACTCATGAAACGGCACTACACGCGCGCGGAGTACGTCGCGTTTGTGGAACGTGCGGCGCGGGAGGTTCCGGACTTGTGCTTAGGCGCCGATGTGCTGGTGGGAATGCCGGGGGAAACGGAGGCCGATTTCGAGGCCACGTGCGATCTGCTCCGCAATAGCCCCATCGCATACGCCCACGTGTTTACGTATAGCGACCGGCCGGGGACGGCGTCGTCCCGTTATTCGGATAAGGTGAACACGGAAACCATTAACCGCCGCGGCGCCGTCGCCCGGGGGATTAGCAAAGAAAAGCGTCAAGCCTTCCGCGAGAGCCAAGTCGGTTCGGTGCAATCGGTGCTCTTGGAGTATGACAATGACGGCGTATGGTTTGGCTATACCGGAAATTATCTATGGACCGCCGTGCGTTTCAAGGAAGGTTATCGTAACACTATCGTGCCCGTGCGGCTAGAAGAAGCCCGTGAAGACTATGTGACAGGGAGCATCCATGAAACCCGATACGCTGGCGCCATCTAACGAGCTTTTGGAAAAAGAAGATCGGCTGCGCGAGGATCTGCGCGAGTATGGTTCCATCGCCATCGCCTACTCTGGCGGCGTGGATTCGTCGTATCTAGCCGAGATCGCCCACGAGACGCTAGGCGCTGCGGCCACGCTGGTGTTGGCCGACAGCCCCAGCATACCGCGCGCGGAGGTGCGCGAAGCCACGGAACTCGCCGAACAGCGGGGCTGGAATCTGCACATCGTGGAAACGCACGAATTCGATGACGAGGGCTACCTGCGCAACGACGGAACGCGATGCTATTTTTGTAAGACGGCCCTGTTTGCGCGTATGCGCCAATTCGCTGAAGAGAACAACGTAAGGGTGCTGGCGTACGGCGCGATCGTGGACGATCTCGCCGATCCTACGCGGTGGGGAGCAACCGCCGCCCGGGAATACGCCGTGGTGGCCCCATTGCAAGAGGCCGGTCTTAGCAAGGAAGAGATCCGCCCCCTTAGCGCGCGGCGCGGCCTGCCAACCGCGAGCAAGCCGGCTTTCGCCTGTCTGGCGTCGCGTTTCCCCACCGGCACACGGGTGTCGCGGGAGGATATCGCGAAGGTAGAGCAGGCGGAGGAGGTCCTTCGCGCGCACGACTTCCGTCAATACCGCGCCCGCCACCATGGCAATCTTTGCCGCATCGAGGTGGACTCCGCCGACATCACCAAGCTGCTGGATCCCAAGATGCGCCAAAGCATCGTGGACGAGGTGAAGGCGGCTGGATATCGCTTCGTTACGTTGGATTTGGCGGGATACCGCATGGGCAGCAGCGCATAGAGAAACCACACCGCCCGAGCAGCGCGGAGACTGTCGGGCGGTGTGTCATTTATGTCGGGCATTGCGCCTGCTTAACGACCGCTAGGCCTCGCCGGGCACGGCAATGGAGCCGAGAGGATATTCCAGGTCGAAGTCGAGTTCGTCTGGAACAAGCGAGACGTCCGATTCCATGGCCTCTTCCCACAGGATACGCTTACCGGTATAGGCGGACATGCGGCCCATGATCGCAGTCAACGTCGAGTTGGCGATGCGCCGGCCTTCGTTGTAGTACGGTCCCTCGCCCCGAATGCTGTTCGTGAGGTCGATGAACTGTTGCACGGTCGAGGTGATGCTGGGCTCGCCCATGTCTTGGGTGTTGCTTTCCCCTTCGGTTCCCACAATGCGTTCGCCGCCTTGGCCGTCGGTGGGCCACCACCGGGACAGATGATACATCTGCGTGCCATCGGGGTATTCATAGTTACACGTGAAATTGTCCCAGATGTCGCCATATTGCTCTTCCTTCGGCAGCCAAGAACGCGCTCCGGAACCCAAGACGCTCCGGGGCGGGCCATCCATGACCCAATTCATGACATCGAGACCGTGGATGGCTTGCTCAACGATGTTAGAGCCGCCTACCCAGTTAAGCACCAACCAGTTGCGCAGGCGGTATTCAAGGTCGCTCCACCCTTCTTCGCGGCCGCGAGCCCACGGAAGGTTGCCACAATAGTAGGTCGTCAGGGCCACTACATCGCCTATGGCGCCCTCATGAATTTGTTCGATGGTTTGGATGCGTCTGCTATCGTGACGGAATTGAGTCCCCGTGAGGAAGGAAAGTCCTTCTTCCTCCGCCTTATCCGCCACTGCGATGACCCGCCGCACCCCAACGGGATCCACCGCGATGGGTTTTTCGGCGAAGATGTGCTTTCCGGCCTCGACAGTGGCTTCCAGGTGTTCGGGCCTGATGTACGGGGGACAACAATTCATGACAACGTCCACATCGGTCTCTAGCAATTGCCGGTAGGCATCTAAACCAACAAAGCAGTGTCCGTCGTCCACATTAACCCGTGCCGCAACGTTCTCATTGTTTTCCAGCGCATTGCGGCAGCTATTCAACCGATCCTCAAACACATCGGCCAAGGCGATAAGCTGAACGTTTTCGTTTCGTTCATCAAGCATATTCGTCGCCATTCCCGTGCCCCGGCCTCCGCAACCGATAAGCCCCACTTTGAGGGTGTCGGAGTTGGTCTGGGCGGCGGCTTTTCGCCCTGTCCAGGCGGCAAAGGTGGCGGCGGCGCCGAGCTTGCCAAAATCTCTGCGGGTCATGCCACGCTCGTTCATGAAGTACTCTCCTTTTCTTGTTGAAGCGTAATAACGTTATCCATCCGGCCAGCGGCGAAGACTGAGTGTATCCCCTTCGTTCGCGCCGGCTGCATGTTGCGATGCTGGTTAGACCTCACCGGGAACGGGTACGGGATCGACGGGATACTCGAGATCAAAGTCAAGTTCGTCTGGAACAAGGGACAGCTCCGACTCCATGGCTTCTTCCCAAAGGATGCGCCGCCCCGTGTAGGCGGACATGCGGCCCATAATGGCGGTCAAGGTCGAGTAGGCGATGCGCCGGCCTTCATTGTAGTACGGTCCCTCGCCCCGGATGCTGTTGGTTAGGTCGAGGAACTGTTGCACGGTCGAGGCGATGCCGGGCTCGCCCATGTCCTGGGCATTGCTGACGCCTTCGGTTCCCACGATGCGCTCGCCGCTTTGGTTGTCCGTACCGCCGGGATACCAGCGTGAGAAGTGGTACATGTGAACGCCGCCGGGATACTCGTAATCGCAGCTGAAGTTGTCCCAGATGTCCCCGTACATCTCTCCGTCGGGCAGCCACGCGCGGCCGCCCGAAGCAAACACGCTCTCGGGGGTCGCGTCCGCGACCCAATTGATGATGTCAAGGTGGTGGATAGCCTGTTCCGCGATGTTGGCGCCGCCCGTCCAGTTGTAGGGAAGCCAATTCCGAATGCGGTATTCGAGGTCGCTCCACCCGTTCTCCGGTTCCCGAAAGTAGGGAAAACCGCCACACCGGTCGGCTTGCATCACCCGGATCTCGCCGATGGCCCCATCGTGGAGGCGTTCCATGGTTTCGATGCGTCTCTTATCGTGACGCCACTGAGTCCCCGCCACGAAGGAGAGGCCTTGTTCCTCGGCCTTATCGGCCGCGGCGATAATTTGGCGCACTCCCACAGGGTCGACGGCGACGGGTTTCTCCGCGAAAACATGTTTACCGGCATCGACGATGGCCTCAACATGTTTTGGGCGGATGTAGGGGGGACAACAATGAAGGACCAGATCCACGTCGGTCTCCAACAAGCGCCGATAAGCGTCCAGCCCTACAAAGCAGTGCCCGTCATCCACGTTGACCCGGCCTGAAATGGCCTCATTGTCATGGTTTTCCAGCGTGTTCCGGCAACTATTGAGCCGGTCCTCGAATACATCGGCCAAGGCGATCAACTGAACATTCTCATTCCGTTCGTTCAGCACGTTCACCGCCATGCCCGTGCCCCGGCCGCCACAGCCAATGAGTCCGATCTTGAGCGTGTCGGAGTTGGTTTGGGCGGCGGCTTTTCGCCCTGTCCAGGCGGCGAAACTGGCGGCTAGGCTGAGCTTGCCGAAATCCCTGCGCGTAATGCCGTGCTTATTCATGACGCTTCTCCTATCTCCTGCTGCCCAGTGACCACGTATGCCAA
>JAWOFY010000126.1:0-2707 GCA_046497285.1 Candidatus Hydrogenedentota bacterium | reverse complement strand
TTGCACATGGATGGGCCCAACCTGAACCAAGGGGCCGAATCCACGTTGGCGTGGCTTATCGCCCTGCTCGCCATGCATCAGGCCCAAAGGGAGTTCGCCACGGGTTTGGCGGATGATACCCCGGAAAAACAGCCCCTCGACACGCAGGCCGAGACCCCTCCGACCTCGGCCCCCTCCGGAGAATGACGCGGCCGCCGGTTTCTCCGGGAATGGCGCGTCAAACATGGTGGGTCCGCTACCATGGGGATACTACGCGCCCCTCAATCGCCGAATAAGGCGGTGTGCCGGGTGTTTACATCCTCCGGCCCTTCGGGCCACCCCCTTCCGAAGGGGGAATAGTAGAGCCGCCTTCTAGGCGGCTTATGTGCCGGCAAGATGCCGGCGGTACGAATTATTCCCCCTTCGAAGGGGGATCAAGGGGGATGTTGCTCCTCCTTGGAGCGGCGTCCTTATCCGGTGAGTGGGGACGTGCGTCTTATGCCGAGTAATCCGTGGGAGATAATGAACCAACAAGGAGAAGGCCCATGACCGAATCCGCGCCGCACGTGACGTCCCACGCGCGCATGTCAAACTTCGAGACCCTCGAACGTCTGCCCATTAAGATCGCGGGCAGTCACCGGCGAGTGATCCCACTTTTCGGCTCCGCTCCGCCACACAACATCAACGGCGTTTTCGAGTTGTTGGATCAGCTTAGCGACACGGAGGCCGAGGAGGAATACGAACGGGTGTGGAGGCAATTTGGGCGGCGCCACCACGAGCTGGAGCGGGTTTTCGAGGAGCACTATGAAACGGTGCGGAGGCATGTGGATCGCTCCCATGACGAAGACCGGCTCCGCCGTCTTTTGGCAGGGGCGTATTTCACGATGGAGTACGCCATTGAAGCGGCTGCGCTATTCAATCCGAGCCTCGTGCCTCATCCCGATCAGTCGGGACTTGACCCCGGCAGCCTCCGCTTTGTGATGAGTTTCCGCGCCACGGGCGAGGGACACCTCTCCTCCGTGGTCTTTCAAACGGGGGTGATTGACAGCGAACACTGTATCCACTTCGACCGGCAAAGTCCTTACTCCGCGCGCACGCGGCTGGCGCCGGACCAGTATTACATCAAACCCTTGTTTCGCCGGAAACTGACCGAAATGGTGAGCCACGGTCCTGTGACGGAACGCGTGCTCGACAGACTGCCGGAGCATTTCACGCTGACTCAGCTCGAGGAAGTGATTCAAGCGCTGTGGCGGGAAGAGGGGCATCCCGAAGAGTTCAACGGGACCATCGAGAGCATGTGTTGGCTAGCGCGCTCCAACTACGAACTCAGTCTTGATCCCCGGTCCTCCATTTCGGATCTCATCATCTTTCCCACCAGCGAAAACGAGCTGCGCGGCATCGAGGATGTCCGCCTGGTCCAGTTCACGGATGATGAGGGCCATACGAAGTACTACGGGACGTATACAGCCTACAACGGCCACCGGGTGCTGCCCATGCTGATGGAGACCAAGGACTTCCGCCGAATCAAGATCCACACCTTGAATGGAGCGTGTGTGCAAAACAAGGGGATGGCGCTTTTCCCCAGGCCTATTAACGGCCATTACGCCATGTGTTCCAGGCTGGATGGGCGCAACCTGTACCTTATGTACTCGGATTATGTCCACTTCTGGGAATCGGCCGAAATGCTCACCGGTCCCAAATATCCGTGGGAGTTCCGTATCATGGGTAACTGCGGTTCTCCCATCGAAACCTCCGAGGGCTGGCTGCTGCTCACTCATGGCGTCGGCCCCATGCGGCAGTACAGCATCGGCGCGCTTCTGCTTGACCTGGAGGATCCTCAAATCATACGCGGCCGGCTCAAGGAGCCCCTGTTAATGCCCCTTGAAAGCGAACGCGACGGTTATGTGCCCAACGTCGTGTACACCTGCGGGGCCATGGTGCACGGCGACCGGTTCTACATCCCCTACGCCATGGCGGACGAAGCGACCTCGATGGCCCGCCTGGAAACGCAAGAGCTTATCGAGCGCCTCATTGAAGACGGACCGTAGATGGAAGAGAGTGAAGCCCTATTCCAGACAGTCTCCTTACTCCGCCATCCAGAAACGGGCCTTGCTGCCGCCGGGAACAGCCCTCACCACAAGGGAGCCGCCGCATTTCGGGCAAAACCCGCTGTACGCCGTGCCGTGGCGGTTTAGGTAGATTCGCGTGTAGACATGGCAGCACTTGAAATGCACGCCAATAAAAGGACGGGGGCGGCGCCTGTTCGGTTGAGGACGGGGCGCCTTCACAAGAGCCCGCCTCGCGGGGTTCCACGCTGTTCCTCCGACGCGTTGGTGGATGCTTCGCCCTCGTCCGCTTTGCGCAACAGATTCTCAACGAGGGTCCAGAGACACCAAACGAAACTTCCCGCCGCCACGGCGGCGAAAAAAGTCGCCAGAATCAAGTAGATTAGGCTGTCCTGACTCATTTGTTGGCTCTCCGATGCGCCACGCGCGCCGTCTTTTGAAAAGGAATCCGTATGGGAGTCACCTATCGCTCTTAGGCTTTAAAATGGGGCCGCCGGTTTCATTGTTGGCGGAGTCCGCTTCGGGCTCCGATTCAGAATCGTCCGCTTCGGGTTCCTCAAGCGACTCACTGATCTGGCTGAAAAAGCCGCTGACAGACCGGCAGATCAAGGTGCGGATGCGCCCGAACCCTCCGGCTCCGGGGAAAAACCCGCAGCAGCCGG
>JAWOFY010000420.1:0-5070 GCA_046497285.1 Candidatus Hydrogenedentota bacterium | reverse complement strand
TTACAATACCGAGTATTTCAAGCACTATACAGCGGTTCTTAGCAAGATTCATCCTTGACCAAGGGACTTCTGCAAGTCGCTGTATTGGGACCGGTTTGTGCGCCCGTCCGTTTCAGGGACGTCAATGTCCAATGATTTGATTTTCCTGTACAAGGTGCTCGCATTGATGCCCAGCTCTTCCGCCGTCCGCTTACGATTTCCCTCATTGCGTTGAAGCGCCTCGGCAATGAACAGTTTCTCTATTCCCTCCAAACTCAAGGGTTGACTGGTTTCGATCTGTTTGTGTGAGGCTGGGCGCAGTTCCGGCGGCAGATGTTTCAATTCAATGATCCCGCCTTGGCACAGCACGAAGCTTTGTTCAATGATGTTTTCGAGTTCGCGGACATTGCCCGGATAGTCATGCTCCATTAATTGGGCCATCACATGCTCGGATACGCCGGCGATATCCCTGCCTTGCAGACGGTTGAACTTCTCAATGAGATAGTCTACCAAGAGCGGGATGTCCTCACGCCGCTCCTTGAGCGGCGGAATCTCCATACGAACCACCCGTATCCGATAGTACAGGTCATCGCGGAAACGTTCCGCGCGCACCTCCTCCGCCAAGTTCTTGTTCGTGGCGGCGATTACCCGGACGTCAACGGGGACCGGCTTGACCCCGCCCAACGGCTCGACCACCCGCTCTTGAAGCACGCGAAGCAAGCGGACCTGCATGGCCGGCGAGATGTCGCCGATTTCATCCAAAAAGATCGTCCCGCCATTCGCCTGGGCGAACCGGCCCGGCTTGTCTCGTTTGGCGTCCGTGAACGCGCCGGCTTTGTGACCGAACAACTCGCTTTCGAGCAGGGTGTCCGGCAGCGCCGCGCAGTTAATGGCCACAAAGGGTTTCTTACGGCGGGGCGAGAGGTTGTGGATGGCTCGGGCAAACAACTCCTTGCCTGTGCCGGTCGGTCCTTCGATTAGCACCGTGCTGTCGCTGTCAGCTACAAGGGGCACAAGATCGAACAAACGCGTCATGGCTGAGCTGCGCCCCACCATGTCCTCGAAACTGTATCGCGCGCGCAGTTCCTTACGCAACTGTTCGACCTGCGTCAAATCCTGAAACGTTTCCACGCCTCCAATGACATTGCCTTCCTGATCCTTCAATAGAGCGGTGGAAATGCGTATCGGAATACGCTCGCCTTGCTGGTTGATGATGTGCGCGGTCGCGTTGACCACGGGGCCGCCGCTAGACAGCGTGCGTCGAAGGGCGCAGTTATTCTCACAGATGCTCGCACGAAATACATCGTAACAACGGCTTCCTATCGCCGCGTTACGGCTGATGCGGGTGATTCGTTCGGCTGCGGCATTGAGCGCTGTGATGCGCCAGTCCATATCAACGGTGAAAACGCCTTCATTGAGGGAATCCAAAATTGCGGCTTCTCGTTGGGTGCTTACGTTATCGCCAAGCATGGGACCTCCTTGGGTCTCTTTAGGGGGTTGAATTGCACTATGCCACGTTCCTCCCTTTATTTAATTGCATTTAGCAAGACTTGTCAAGCCTCGCCCGAGCGCCACCGGGCGGCTGGAAGAGGCTACAGGCAATCGGAACAGTGTGGCACGGGAATTGCAACACCCCTAGTGTTATGAAGCTCGCGATTCCATATTGGGAAGGCCGGCTTTCCCCCGTGCTCGACTTCGCCGGTCATCTGGTGCTGGTGGACGTGGCGGAGGGGAAGGAGACCAGCCGTCAGCGCATGCCTATAGCGGAAAGCACCCCTTTGGTGCGCGCGAAACGCATGAAAGACTCGGAGGTGGATGTCGTGATATGCGGCGCAGTCTCCTGGCCTCTGGAACGGGCCTTGGAGTCAGCAGGGATCGAGGTTATTGCGCAAATTCGCGGCGACGTTGACGAGGTGATCGAGGCCTATTTGGCCGGTCACCTGCCACAGGAAAGATTTCTCATGCCGGGTTGTCATGGAATCGGCAGACGGAGGCGAAAGGGACGGAGACAATCCCGCCGGTCGCCTTGATTGCAACAGGGTTCGGCCGCCGCTCATGGATTTGGCGGCAGAACGAGGAGATACCCATGAAGATAGCCATAACCGCAACACAACCAAATCTTGACGCGAGCATTGACCCCCGTTTCGGGCGATGCCCTTATCTGATCGAGGTAAATCCGGAGACCCTTGACTATGAAGCTGTGGACAACCCATACGCCTCCAAGGGCGGCGGCGCGGGCGTTAAGCTGGCCCAAATGGTGGCTGATCGCGGCAATGAGCATGTTTTGACCGGCGAGTGCGGCCCGAATGCGCAACGCGCCCTGACGGCTGCGGGGATTGACGCCATCACAGGGTGCGCGGGCTCCGTTCGGGACGCTATCGCGTGGTTTCAAGGCTCAGACCGCCAAACGGGCGGCCCTGACCCAACGAAAGCGCATGACGAGCCTGGCGCGGGTACCGAGGCCGAGGCTGGTCGGGGGCCGCGAAGCCGGGGCCAGGGGCGAGGCTGCGGAGCCAAGTGGGGGCAACGCCGAGAGGATGAGCGCGGACCCCGTCACCAACGGCGGCGGAAGAGACGACATACGTCCAAACGCGATGAAGACTTAGGTGTTTCCCAATAGGAGGAGGGCGTAGTGAGGCAACCGGTATAGATTGAGCCTGTCTCCCAGCGTGAATACGAGAGGATAGAACGAACGAGATGCAAATCGCCGTAGCAAGTGGAAAAGGCGGTACGGGAAAGACAACAGTCGCCACCAACTTAGCGTGGGTTGCCCGGGAAGGGACAAAGAGCATTGGGTATATCGACTGTGATGTGGAGGAGCCCAACGGCGCGATCTTTCTAAAGCCGCACATAGAACATAAACAGCCGGTTAACGTTGCCGTGCCTGAGGTGGATACTGAAACCTGTAATGGGTGTGGGTTGTGCGCTCGGGTCTGCGAGTATGGAGCGATCGCTGTCGTAAATAGAAAGGCCGTAGTCTTTCCGGAGCTTTGTCACGGTTGCCGGGGATGTCAGCTAGTCTGTCCTAAGAACGCGATTACGGAGTCGTTCCGGCAAACAGGCTGGATCGAAGAGGGAAAGGCGGAGGGCGTTTCTTTTGTACAAGGGATGCTCAATGTGGGGGAAGCGATGAGTCCACCGGCAATATCCGCTGCAAAAGAATCGGCGCCGGAGACGGACCTCGTTATTCTGGACGCTCCGCCGGGGACCTCTTGCCCGGTCATAGAGACCGTTCGCGACGCCGATTTCGTCTTATTGGTTACCGAACCCACCCCGTTTGGACTCAACGATCTGAAGCTGGCCATTGAGATGGTGCGGGCGATTGGGCTCCCCTTTGGCGTGGTTGTAAATAGGGCGCATATTGGCGGACAGGACATTGAGCTCTATTGTGCAAAGGAAGGCATCACGGTTCTTGGCGGCATTCCCGACGACTACCGTGTGGCGGAAGCCTATTCAAGAGGCGAGTTACTCGTAGAGGCTATCCCAGAATACAAGAGGTTCTTTACTCAGTTATGGAAGGAGATAGAGAGACACCGCCAAGCAGGAAAGCCGCTTACCCCCGCTCGTTTCAGCTATACGTCGGCTCAACCGCTACAAAACGCGCCAGACTCGGTGCGCATTCAACAAGAAGAAGAAAGCGGATGCGGCCGTTCACATGACGCAAAAGAGCTGGTTGTTATTAGCGGGAAAGGCGGAACGGGGAAGACGTCTATCCTGGCCTCATTCGCCTCCTTGACCGAAAATGCGGTCCTGGCCGACTGTGATGTGGATGCAGCGGATTTGCATATGCTTTTACAACCGAGCATCCAACGGCGAGCGTACTTTTCTGGGGGCAAACGCGCGCGCATCGATAGCGAACAATGCAATGCATGTGGCGTGTGCCAAGACGTGTGTCAGTTTTCCGCGATTCACTGGGACGGTCCACCCAACAAACTCGTGGACACGACCTTTCGCGTGGATCCTCTTGCGTGCGAAGGATGTGGCGTCTGCGTTTGGTCGTGTCCGGCTGAGGCCATCGCATTCGAGCCGGCGGTGAACGGCGAATGGTTTGTTTCCGGCACCCGTTTCGGTCCAATGGTGCATGCGAAGCTCGGAGTGGCGGAGGAGAACTCAGGCAAACTCGTCAGTTTGATTCGCGATAAAGCCAAGGAGACCGCAAACGCGGCCGACCGCGACTTGATACTTATCGACGGCTCCCCCGGTATAGGTTGTCCCGTCATCGCGTCCATAACCGGGGCTGATGCGGTGCTGATTGTGACGGAGCCGACGCTTAGTGGAAAACACGACCTGGAACGGATTGCGGGCCTAGCAGCGCATTTCCGGCTCCCTGCGCTGGTTTGCGTAAACAAATGGGATATGAACCCAGACGTGACGCGCGAAATCGAACAGATGGCGGTCTCCCATGGCTTGGCTCTCGCCGGGCGCGTACGTTATGACCGCAGGGTAACGGAGGCGTTGATTAACGGGCAAACCGTTGTGGAACACTCGGACGAGGGATGCGCCGATGACATCCGAGCGCTTTGGGAACACGTTGAGACAAGCGTGTATCGTCTCCACCGTGCGGCCCGTTCGTAACGGGAATGTCACAGAATAGGAGCTGGAGCATTGGAACGACGAAGCCTATCACGCCGGCCATACGGCATATAGACACGGGATGTAGGACGAATGGCTAGCTGCAAAATAACCATAGTAGCAGAGAACACGGTGTCCAAGTCAGAACTTCTCGCTGAACATGGCCTGTCCATGTTAATCGAGATGAGATCCAAACGAGTGCTGTTCGACACCGGGCAAGGTTACGTTCTCCCCCATAATAGCAGCGTATTGGGCGTACCCTGGGATTCGCTTAGCGCCATTGTGCTGAGTCATGGTCATTATGACCATACGGGGGGAGTGCCTTATGCGTTGGCGATGACCAAGCGCCCCCCACTGTTTGCCCATCCCCAGGCTTTGACGCCAAAGTATAAGCGTAACGCAAATGGAAGCAGTCGCTATATAGGAATATCCGACACAGCGAAGGAAGATATCCACTCTAAGGCGGAGTGGGTTTCGGTCGAAGAGCCCACCGAAATTGTCGAAGGGCTCTGGCTTACC
>JAWOFY010000015.1:0-10689 GCA_046497285.1 Candidatus Hydrogenedentota bacterium | reverse complement strand
AAATACAGTTCCTCCTCGCGCAATACTTCCAGAAAGGCTTCCATGGCGTCCGCATCTTCGGTGAACGCCGACCCCGTGTGATTATTGACGCCGGCCGCCCCGGAAATCTCCCCCAAGGCCCTTTTGGTAAGCTCGGCAATTTCTTCGGCCTCCATATCCGTGCGAATTTCGCCGGGATAGGTGACGTTCTCGTCACCCGCCTGCATGGGCATGTGCAGCATCACCTCGAAGCCCTTATCCCGGGCGCGTTCGGCGACTTCGGATCCCCCCGGGGTAGACGGGAGAATGGCGAGAGTCAGCGGGGCGTCCACGGCCAAGATGCGCTCGGTCCGCTCCCCGCCGTAGCCGCCGTCGTCCACGATGACGCTCATGCGTGGCGGCTCATCCCCCGCTTCCGCCGGGTCTTCTTCCTCTAAGTCGAGCTCCCCATCCTCCCGCTGTTCAAGAGATGCCGGGGTGGGCCGCTCCAACCCCTCGCTTTCGGCCATTTCGGCGTCTGGCAAGATGTGCAACTCCACCCAGGGGCAATCGTCCGCCCGCCAGACATACGCCCGGTGATAGGCGTGAAGCGGCTCGGTCAAGGCCTCGCGTTCGAAGATGTTGTCCTCGAAAGGCAGCTCCAATTCGTCAAGCTGCGGTTCAAGTTGGTCCAAGTCAGCGGGTTCCGCCAACTCGGCCACCACCCGGCGCCGTTCACACGGGTCCGTCTCCGAATCGGCGGATTCGGGAGCCAATTGCTCGACGGCGCTCAGCGGAACCTCGCTCGTTTCAAGCCATTCAACCAGGGCCGCGGCGAGGTCCTCGCCTAGCCGGCTATACGCGGGTTCTGGTTCCGGCGGGGGAGGAGGCGCATGGAGACGCACTTCGGCGATGTCTCGTCCTCCGTACGCTAGCCGGTAACTTCGCATTGTTTCCGCCTCCTCTTCGGGAAGCACGGCGACGTCTCGCAACGTCATGTTCCGGACCACGACCCGGGCGAGTCCGTCGAGATTAAGGCGCTGCGGGAGGTCCACGTCAAATTCGGCGTATCGCCACAAGACGTTGTCTCTGGCGAGGTCCTCCGTCTCGGAACCCTCAATGTTTTCGGGGGGGACGCCCGCTTCAACGAGCGTCTGCTGCAAATCAGCATGGAGCGCGTCCGCCTCTTCACGAAGGTCCAGGGGACGGCTCTCCAAATACAGGGACGTGAATACAAACGCCCCCAGCGCACCTGCGAACGTTAGAGCGAAGCCGGTGAGTAGGCGAATCCACGGACGAAGATCGCGGGATTCGGCACGTTGAGACGCCTCGGTATCTGGCCCCGTCTCGGTATGCTCCATCAAAAGTCGACCCACTCCACATCATCAATCGGATGGCCCAGGAAACGCGCTCCCACCTGGGCGAACGCCTCGGGGCTATCCGTCACTTTGTAACGAAACGACGGGGTGTTCCCGGCTGGCGCGGCGAGCCCTATCCCAGCCAGAGTAGCTTCGACCACGCTCGCCGTGGTTTCCGCGCTGTCGATGAGCTCCACTTCCGGCCCCATCACTTCCCCAATAATGGGCTTGAGCAGGGGATAATGCGTGCAGCCGAGAACCAGCGCATCGACTCCGGATTCCTTCAGCTCATCAAGATAGGCGTGGGCTATGGCTTCGGGCACGTATCCTTCGGTCCAGCCTTCCTCCGCCAGCGGTACGAACAAAGGGCACGCCTTGGCGTAAACGCGCAGCCGAGGCGCTAGCGCCTGCAAGGCGTCTTGATACGCGGCGCTGCGTATCGTGGACACCGTGCCGATGACCCCCACCGCGCTCGTTCGGGTTCGCTCCACCGCCAAGCGGGCGCCCGGCTCGATCACGCCCAGCACGGGGAGATCCAGCTCCTCTCGTAAGGCGTCAAGCGCATGCGCCGAGGCTGTATTGCAGGCAACGACAAGCAGTTTGACGTCGTCCTTCAGCAAGACCTCCGCACAAGCGAGGGCGTAGCGCGTTACCGCCGCGCCAGACTTGCTGCCGTACGGGACCCGCGCCGTGTCCCCCAAATAAATGAGAGACTCCTCCGGCAGGCGCTGCTTTATCGCGCGGAACACCGTCAGCCCGCCAACGCCGGAGTCAAAAATTCCGATGGAAGCCTCCGCGTCAGACATTCCCTTCGTCCACCGCTGGCTGGCCGCTTTCCCAGTCGCGGTCGCGCCGGACGGGATCGTCGAAGTCGAAATGCGTCGAGAACGATTGGTGGGGGGATGCGCCTTCAATAAGGAGGCGGAGCCGGTCCACGGAAGCATCCCCGTCGTCCTGGGCGGCGCTTTGCGTCAACGTGTGGACGAGGCCATACATCAGCAGGGCTTCCGATGTCGCGCTCTTGGGGAGGTCTTGAAGGAGTTCGCGGGAAAAATCGACCACCAATTCGCCTTCTCCATAAAGGTAAACGGCGCGCACCTCGGCGCTTGGCGGGGCGATGGGCGCCAAGCCGGATTCGGGACCCTCGATAAGGGCCTCCAGAAGCCGCCGCGCGTTGTCCGTTTGCTCGCCGCCGAGATGGAGCCGCCGCCGTTCCGCGGTCAGTCCCGATCCATCTGGCTCGGCGAAATAGAGGCGGACTTCGCGGCGTTGTACGGGGTCCGGGGCCACGTACTCGTCGTCTTCTTCCCCTCGTTGTTCGGTCCAAGGCGTATCAGGCAACGAAAACGACAGTTCGCCGCCCGTTGTTAACTGATGCGCCAGCAGCGCCAGACTAAAAACGAGAAACAGCGTGAGCATCGCCCACGCCATCATCAGCGCCCGTCTCAGAAACTGTCCCCGGCCTTGATTACCCACTTCCTAGATCCTTCTACACCGCCGGCTTCCCCGCGATGTCGTTTGCAATTTGCTGAATTATAAACCGGCCAAAGGATGGCCCGCGGGACTCGTTACTCCGCCACGGCCTCGTGGTAGGCCCGAATGCTCTCGGCCAAACCTTCGGCTACGCGGCGAAGATACGAGCCAGTCGACAAGTCCCTCTCGCCGCCGCCATCCGTCAACACGCCGATCTCCGCCATGACAGAAGGCGCATCCAGATGACGCATGACGCGGCAACGCAACGGGGCCGCGCGCCGCACGGTGTCGCCGGTCTCCCGTTCCAAGCCCTCCGACATCAACGCGGCCCATTGTTCGCTTTGGTTCACCCGTTGCCGGGCGAGCGCTCGCTCCGCCGTGCCCCCGCGTTCCCCGAGCGGCGGAGTGCTCTCGTATCTCGGAAAATACAGTACGTGCCCTGTCATATCGGACGCCAGCCCAGCCCCCGTATGGATGGAAAGAAACAGATCGCCGCCATACCGTTGCATCATGGCGCCCCGCTGGCTGGTGGTGAGTTCCGTGTCGTCCTCCCGCGTCAGCCCGATGGCGATGCGGTCATTGTTCTCAAATAGGCTGTGCAGTTCCAAGGCGATGGCGAGTGTGACCTCTTTCTCTGGAAGCCCATTGTCTCCCACGACGCCCGAGTCGCCTCCGCCATGCCCCGGATCAACCACCACAAGAAATGGGTCCGGGGCCGCCGGCTCATCGGGTACAGGCTGTAGCCTGGGCTCCATCTCGTCAAAGCGGGGAGCCGGGGAGGTTTCCTCCTCTTCCGAGCGATTATCATCCGGCATGGGGAAGGGCTGTAAGCTAGGACCGGGATCTTGAGCAGGCGCAACAGCTACCCCTTCATTTTCGGCCGTTCGGGCAACAGCGGGAGCCCCTTGGTCCAACACCCTCACAGCGGTCCCAAAAGCGCGCCGGAACAAGACCTCCACATCATCCACGGCCATATGCAGTTCACCCTCCACCACGCGCCAAGGTTGCCCTAATTGAAACCAACCCCGCGTTCCCTCGACGTGCCGGTTGCCTCCTTGAACCCACGTCCGGGCCGGCCCAAGCTGAATACGGAAGCCTGCCTCATAGGCGTCCAGCGTGGCCCCTAGCGGAGCAAGAAGGGGGCGGATCGGAACATATCCCTCTCCCATCAAGACGCGAGGCTGCGAGGTTACTTCTTGGGAACCCTGCGGCAAATCGACCCGGAAACGCGCCGGAGTGGGCGCAGCGAAGGCCATGCACGCCATCGCCGCTATTACGAGGAGAGCCGTGGCAAGCCGCTGAGGCGCCGCCGTGGACCAGGGGTTAGTCGCGGCTGCCTTCCAAATTGATAATCCGTTGCTGAAAAATGGGGCTGTCGGCCGGATCATGCGTACTCTCGGTTGGGGGGCTTACCCATACCAGGATAAGCCCCAATATGAAAAAAAGGCCAATCAGTATGGCAAGCCCGATTCGGTCACGCCTTGTCATCATGCGTCAGTGTATCCTTGTGGCGGAAGCCGTTCAAGCTTGCCACCGTCGGAGTCCTGGCCTGGCAGTCCAAGACTCAGGAACGCTTCATCGTCTTTATCCGGAGTTTGTAACGGCGGTTCCAGAACCGGATTCCAGAGGACGCGTAGACGCATCCCTAGTATATCTTCTGCTACCCTGCCGATGCCACTCAATCAACAGTAGCGCCTCCGCCCCATTAGCCGGTAATGCGGCTATTCGCCAATCACATTCTTCGATAAAGGTCCTGTCACAATCGGCGCTTCTTCTCAATGGTGTCTCGCACCCGCCTGCTCGAACGGGGTGCGCTGGACCCCGTTCCCTCCGAGGCGGCCGCCGGGGTGAATACGTTGGCTTCCATCTCCTTGGGCGGAAGCTTAATCCGCGACTGCTCCTGGAGCACCTGCGTGTTAAGCTCCGTTAGGCATGCTTGGCAAAGCCGTTTGGTGACGCTGATTGCGGGTTGGCCGCACCGTCCGCACATCACCTGTTCTTCGGAGAGCGCGTTCATGATGCGCCCTTCATCAATCATCCGGAGCACGCAATCCTCGTTTACCCCCGTCTGCTCCGCAACCTCATCCGCGGAGCAACTTGGGTGTTCCCCTACATACTCCCGCACCGTTTCGTAATCCGTCTCCTCGTCCGGAAGGCAGTTGGAGCACACCGATGTTTCTGACTTTTCAAACAGTTTCTTGCAGCGCGGACACTTGGCGATGGGCATAATTCATCCTCCTTCCGGACCCGGCCAGCTGTAGTGAATGGATTCACGATCCACCTCCAGATTGCCGATAACACCGGCTTTCAATATATACCCGTCTTGGGATACATTGATACCTACAACAATCGAACGAATGGGCCGGCCCTCATCGTCGCGCAACGCACGGCCTCGATGGGGGTACGTCACCCTTATCCAGCTCCGCTCCGCGACGGGCCGCTTCAAACCCGCCGTCCCCTTGTCCACTCCTATGAGTTCCAAATCAACGCCCGGAGCGAAGATGTATTGAGCCTCCACTCCCTCGGCCGTCAGTTGATTGCCCTCGATGGCGCGATGGGTGATCTGGCGGCACAAGGCTTGCCGGGCCGCCTCCAGTTCCTCCGAGTCCCCATGGGCGGCCCTCACCCGGTCAAGACGCTCATTCATCCACAGCGTCATACGGGTGACTTCGGCGCAGTTGCTGTCCCGGACCGCCAAGGCATAGCGCCAGGCGACACTGCTCAGCAGGGTCCCGTTCTCGTCTTGCTGGGATCGCGCCTCCGCCTTGCTTTGGTAATCCGCTCCAATCGGGATGGCGCTGTTGCCCAGCCACCATAAGACGGCAAGGCCAATACCCGCGGCCACCACAAACAACCCCTGGAACGACTTGGTTTTTGTCACACAGCCTCCTTCGCCTCTAGTAGGAATGCCGCAATGCGTTGTTGCTACCGGACGATAAGCAATTTTTGGGCCAACGCCGCGCCATGGCGCCTCTTCTTCCAGCCAATCCCGGTCCCCTAACACTTATCGGTTGCTATGCAACGCCGCTTTACTGCGGTTTGGTCCGTCACGGTGACCGCTGCATACCCATAATTGCTTGACACAAGCGGTCTTAGATGCCTTCCGGCAAGGCCGGTGGGAAGACGGAATTGCCTAAGCAGGGGCGGCGAAACGAAACACCGAAGAGGACCGCGCTGGGCAAAATTTGCCCATAACGGTCTCCATATTCGGAGCATTTGGGACGTAACGCGACAATTTTGGTCACTCTCCGCCACCGGCGGGTTTTCCAAAAACGCTGGCTCAGGAATGACGGCTTGCTAGCCGGCCCGCTCCAACCCTATAGCCCAAGCCGCCCCCTTATCGTCATCCGCAAAGGCGGGGATTCAAGTGCAAAGGGGCAAGCCAGGGCATTTCGTTGTGGATTCCCGTATGCGCCGCACGTATCATGTTAGCGCCCTTGATTGTGGCGGAATAGGGTGCTAGAGTGTGCTACCCGCGCGCCATGGCGCGGTGCTCCATCGTGGGCAGCATACTAGGAGAACCGGCCGATGTGCCCTCGCGTGTGGGGTTTTTTCGTGCTCGCCCTGGCCCTGCCGCTTCTGGGGTGTCCCGGCGCGTCCAATGTGCGGCATGGCGTCCTAGCGCATGAGGACCAGGTGCGCACGTACCGTCTGTACAGGCCATCCAGCTTGAACTCGGGTGAGGCCGTTCCCTTGGTGGTGGTGCTTCACCCCTTCATGGGCAGCGCTCGACAGATGGCCCGGATGACGGGTTTTGACGCGATCGCCGAACGTGAAGGGTTCATCGCCGTGTACCCCAATGGCTTGACCCGCCGCTGGACGGCGGATCCCGGGGAGACGCGGGCGCCGCGGCCGTTTCGCACGACGGACGACGTGGGGTTCATCGAGGCGCTGCTGGAGCGTCTGGAGGCGCGGTATCCCGTGGACCGCGAACGCGTCTATGTCACCGGCGCCTCCAACGGAGCGATGATGACGTATCGCTTGGCGTGCGAAATGCCGGACCGTTTCGCGGCGGCGGCGGCCGTCATGGCTCCGATGACGCGAGCCTTGGCCGATTATTGCGCGCCGGAAGTGCAAATGCCGTTTCTTATCATGATGGGCACGGAGGACCAGGCCTTTCCCTTCGAGGGCGGCGCGCCGGGCGGTCCGGGCGGCGGCGGCGAGGTGCTCAGTGCGCGGGCAACTGCGGCGTTTTGGGCGGAGCGCAACGAATGCGCCACCGAACCCGAGCGTTGGGATTTCCCCGAAATGGCGCCGGGCGACGGCACGCGGGTGAGCGCCGAGACGTATGTGGAATGCGTGGAAGGCGGAGAGACCGCGCTTTACATCCTTGAGGGCGGCGGCCATACATGGCCCGGCCAACCTTCGCGGCCCTTGCTGGAACCGCTCGTGGGGCCCATTTCCCGCGAGATCGACGCCAGCGAGGTCATCTGGGAATTCTTCGCCGCCCACTGAGGCGGCATGGCCATCCCTGGCTCAACGGCGTGGAGTAGCGATCCCATGACCACTTTCGAGGCCGTCCTGCTGGGCATCGTGCAGGGCGTGTTTATGTTCTTTCCCGTCAGTTCGACCAGCCATCTCGCGCTGACGCAGCATTGGCTCATTCGGCGCGGTTCCGCACTGCCCGCGCCCGAATCGGCCGAGATGATCCTTTTCGATTTGGTTGTCCACGTAGGCACCCTGGTCTCCATCGCCCTCGTCCTGCGCCACAGCATTTGGGCCTATTGCCGCGGCGTGATCTCCGAAGTGCGGCAATCCGCCGCCGAACGGCGCGCGCCGTTGCGCGAACGTCTTCATCTCCGGCTGACCCTGTGGGGATTGCTCGCCGTGTTTGTCACGGGGACCGTCGGACTGACGTTCAGGGACCTCTTCGAACAAGTCTTCGCCCATCCCCTGGCCATGGCCGTGACCCTTACGCTGACCGGCGCGCTTCTGTGGTGGACGGACACCTTCACCCGCCTGCCCCGGGGGTTGAAACAGCTTACGCCGGTGGTGGCGATCGTCGTTGGACTGGCCCAAGCCTTCGCCCTCATTCCCGGCTTGAGCCGAAGCGGCATGACCATCGCCTTCGGCCTCATCACGGGCTTGAAACGCCGCTGGGCCGCCGAGTTCAGCCTCTTCATCGCGTTTCCCACCATCATCGCCGCCACGGGCGTGCAAGCCCTTGATGTCCTGCGGGACGACGCCGAGGTGAGCATCACCCTGTGGCCCCTCGCCGTCGGCTTCGTCGTAGCCGCCGTTGTCGGCGCCGGCGCGCTCACCCTCGTGCTCCGCCTACTCTACAGCGCGCGCTTCCGCTACTTCTCTTACTACGTATGGCTCCTGGCCGCCGCCGTGGTCATCTGGCATTTCATCGGCACAGTCCCCGTACCGCGTTGACGCCTGGGAAACCGGAGGCGCGGGATGCTCTCGCGCGTTGTGCGCGGCTGAGGGGCTACGGTATGCTTGGGCGTGTAGGATCGCCGATGCACTTTGACCGCTTGGGGATTCGGGCTATGATAAACCACTTGTATATCGACAATTACCGCTGTTTCACCAACTTCGAATGGAAACCAGGTTCTCTTTCCCTCCTCTTGGGCGATAACGGGACCGGAAAAAGCACCATTCTCGATGTGTTGGAAACGCTTCGGGATTTTGTCACGACACCATCTCCTTCTACAGGGGCTTTCCCGGCGCACACTTTGACGGCATGGGACAAGCGGCTGGAGCAAACCTTCGAGCTGGGCATCCTACGCAACGAGGGGCAATACACCTATCGCTTGGTTATTGAGCACACCGAGGACCACGCAAAGAATCGCATCAAATTGGAGCAACTCTCCGGGGAGGGAGTTTTGCTTTATCAGTTTGAGGACGGCATGGCTCATCTCTACCGGGACGACGGAACCGAAGGTCCCGTTTTCCCTTTTGATTGCTCGCGGTCCGCCCTTGGAACCATCCCCGAACGGCAAGACAATACGCGGCTTACCTGGTTTCGGAAACGTCTGGAACGTGTCTTCCTCCTGTCTCCGGTTCCCTTGCACATGGGAGGGCATACGGAAAGAGAAATCTGGCGGCCCGATCGACGCCTTGACGATTTCGCTTCGTGGTTGAAGCATCTATCCAATGATATGGCGTTTGGCGCTCGGCTAACCGAAAGGCTCCAGCCCGTGTTGGATGGATTCGCCGGCATGCGCTTCAAGCCCACCGGAGACATGGCGTGGGAGTTGCGCTTCACGTTCGATTACGCGGAAACGGAGCGGCGAAAAGGGTTTGAGGTTCCGTTTGGCCGTCTAAGCGATGGGCAGCGGTGTTTGACCGCGCTCTACACCGCCTTGCTTTGGCTCGGCGAGAGCGCCGGCGCCACCCTGCTTTGGGATGAGCCCAGCAACTTCGTCTCTTTGCGGGAGATTCAGCCGTGGTTGTTGGACGTGCAGGACATGGTGGACGAGCAAGGCCAGCAGTGCATGTTTATTTCTCATCATCCCGAGTTAATCAATACCCTGGCCGGCGAACATGGCGCCTACTTCTACAGGGAAACTGGCGGGCCGGTGCGAGTGAAGCGTTTTGAATGGGAACCCGAGGACATGTCTCCGGCTGAGATCGTTGGGCGCGGGTGGGAGGAGTGATGCCCAGGAAAGGGAAGGGGGTGCGGGTAGTTGTCGTTGCCGAAGACGAACGGCTGCGCACATTCGCCAGGAAAACGCTTGAGGCGTTCGGGTTTGCCCGGCGCGAGATATATGAGCGGGTGGATCATCCGAAAGAGGGAGCCGGTTCTGGAAAGCAATACGTTGAGAAGAAATACGTGGAGGAGTATAGGGCGCACCGTTCAAAGTCGTCACGGGGCGAAAACGTGGCCCTAATCCTGGCGACCGATGCGGATGAGCAAACCGTACCGTACCGGGCGAAGAAGCTGGATCAACAGCTATCGGCGGCGGGTCTGCAAAGAAATGCCAATGACGCTGTCTCTTACTGGATGCCCAAGTGGCATGTGGAAACCTGGGGTCTGCACTTGACCGGCGCGGCGAACGTGAACGAGTCCACGAAATACAAGCACCTAGCAGCATCCATCGACTGGCGTCATGCAGGGAAGGGCTTTGTGGAGGAATACCGCCAATCCAAACAGCAACCCACCCTTAAGACCTTGTCGTCGCTGAAGATTGCATACGGGGAAACGCGGCGTTTGGGCTTTTGAAGCGTTCCATATGAGGCGTGTGGGTAAAGCTTATACGCCGCCGCTCGCCACCGCGTTTTCAGCTCAAGCAATACATCCGGATGGAAAGAGTTCGCGCTTGGGTTTCGGGCTTGGTACAATACCGCGCCATGATTACCAAAAAAGAGATACGTCGTTGCGTTTGGGCCGCACTTGCGGTGGTGATGTTGACGGGGTGCCAGACGGTTTCTTTTGGGACGGGAAACCCGCGCGGGATGGATCATCGCCAGTTGGCGGACGGGCAGACCGTTTCTCCCGCGGCGCTGGAGGCGGCCAATCCACATCCCCCCCCAGCGTCGGATAATCCTACCCGGGACAATGCCGTCTTTATTTACGGGGGCAAGTGGACGGATACTCGTTTTCTAGAGATCCTGCGGTTGGAGACTGATTTTCAGGACTCCTATCTCGGGACCGTTGGCCTCTCCCGCACCTTACACCGCTTCAACCGGCATCTGGATCTGGAGGGGGAGGCGAATCTCACGCGGCATTGGGGTAAGCAGGACCACTTCGAGCTGAATGCGGCGCTTAATCTGCGGTGGAACACGTTCCCTTGGGACCGCTTTGTGGATACGTCTCTTGCGTTTGGTTTGGGACCCTCCTATGCCTTTGGCCGGCCCCGCATCGAAGAACGCCGCCGCCGTCCGGTGAGCCGGTTGCTCGTCTTCATGGTGGGGGAGGTAACCTTTGGGCCGCCAGCTCAGTGGGACTCCC
>JAWOFY010000410.1:0-6725 GCA_046497285.1 Candidatus Hydrogenedentota bacterium | reverse complement strand
GTGGCGAGTATTGCCGTGCCCATTTTGTTTGGGGCCCCACGGGACAACCGCTTCGCTTTCCCCAATACCCGGTTTCTGCTGCATCAACCCAGCGGCGGCGCGGGCGGCCACTTGTCGGACATCCGCATTGAAGCTCAAGAGATGGTGAAGATTCGAGAAAAGCTAAATAAGCTCATGGCGGAAGAAACTGGACAAAGCGAAGAGCAAATCCGACAGGATAGTGATCGCAATTTCTGGATGTCGGCGGAAGAAGCGCGCAACTATGGAATCATCAAGCAGATCATCTCAAGCGTCGACGAACTGGAGTAAGCGGCCGCGCCAAATGACGTTACTGGGGAGAACGTATCAATGGACGAACCAAAAATCGCCGCGTTGAAGCCGGCCGTGCTCGAGCTTGAACCCGGCTCTTACGCGTGTTGCGTCTGCGGGTTGTCGCAAGACCAGCCTTGGTGCGACGGCTCGCATAAGGGGACGGGATTCAGCCCCAAAACGCTAACCGTGGAGACGCGGAAGACGTACGCGCTGTGCATGTGCAAACACAGCGCGGCGCTGCCGCTATGCGACGGCACGCATTCCAAGCTGACGAAGGAAGAGTAGTCCGTCTCTCCGTTCCTCGCGCCCCGGCCCTCTTCCGAACGAAGAATGCGTGGAACGCCTTTGGGTAACCGCGAATGGACGCGAATAACCGCGAAAACGGATTATTCACATGCTGCTTGCGACGGAGCCACAGGTTCGGCGAGGCCGGGGATGTGATCCCAGTCCTGGGGCTCTATGGGGTCGCCCTCGTGGTGGAAGATGAGGCCGTGCGGTTCCGGGCCCACGCATTGGCCTAGGGTGCGCACGAGGCTTTGCGTGGTCATACGGCCACCTGTGGAGCCCTGGAAGTATTGCCCGGCCCAACCGGGCCCCTGTTCGGGTTCGCGCAGGTCGAGGACAGCGTACTCCGCACCATCATCACGCGTTACCCAGTCGATTACTTGAATCGGAAGACGCCGGAAGACGGTCTTGCTCAACGCGTCGGCGAGGGTTTGGAGCGCTTCCTCTTGATCCGCTCCCGGCTCTATTCTCGCGTGGGCCCACTTCTCCACTTCCATGGCTTGGGCGTCCGGCCCATACACGGGCAGGTAGTCGGGCCGCGTCTCCGCCACGAGCACCGTAAGATCCAACGCTTCGATGCTCCGCGCGTTCCCCTCCATGTCAAAGCGCCCGCATTGCGGCGCGATAGTGAGCGTGAAATCCTGGTACCGAAGCGTCCGCGTGGGAGCCGCCCCTTCTTCTCCGGCTTCCCGAACGGCCTCGTACAGGCCCTCGGCATCCCATGCCACAGAAGCGGCGGCGTCTTCCGGACTGGACGAGCAGGGGACCAGCATCTCCTCGCCGGCCTCATCCCTCGACCCAGACAGACGCACCTCCGTCATGCGGCTGGCATCTCCTTCCAACGGCGCGCCTTCGACCTGAAGATACGCCCCGTCGCGCAAGGGCGCGGCCGTTCGAATCATGCCATTTGTCTCGCGCCCGTCGCCTCCCTTTACTTCGGCGCCCGTCATGGTAAGCCACACGATTTCGCCTTGGGGTTCGCTTGGCCAACCCGCGCGCTCAAACGAAAACGCCCCTGGCTCCGCCTGAGCGCCGGCCAGCACGATTAGAAACGCGGCAAATCCCCCAATACATTGCTTCATGGTGTCCTCCTCCCCCTTTGTGTACTTCACGTTGCGCCCCCGGAGCATCATGAGGCCCTGGGCCTATTCTCCGAGGGGACCATTTGCTGGCGCTGTGATATGCAGCAGCTCGTCCTCTTGCGCATTGTAAACACTGTCTTGATCGAGATTCCAAGTCCAGAAAAGCGATCCCTGGTATCCCATGTCGTAGGCTTGCTCACGCAAGGAACGGATCCATTGGGCGGCTTCACGAATCTCTGTTCGTCGGAACGCCCCGTATTCCCCCACGATGACGGGAATACCTGCGTCCCGCAGGGCATCCCATTCATGGGCTTCCGGCCGAACTACCGGGATATCATCCCAGGGGTAGATATGGATGTCCAAAAAATCAAGAAGGCAATCGCCGGACGCTAGCACGGATGGCCTGGGAGGAATGCGAGGATCGGGTTCCGGGTCGAGGAGGCCATTGTACGGCTCACGGCCGTGGGCGTCGGCGGTCCACATGCCTGTGGTGACCAAGGCGCCGGGATCCACTTTGCGAATGGCGCGGGTCAGTTGATTAGCCCAATGCACAACGCCGTCGTCCCAGCAGGCCTGGCGCGAATCCTCATCGCTCATGTCGTACGTTTCGCCGTTGGCCGTGGTCGCCTCTCCCTCCGTGCGGTCGAAAGGCTCCAAGTCCGCGTGAACATTGCTCTCATTGGCGAGTTGCCAGCCCAGGATGGTATGGAGCAAGCCGGGATCGCTATCCTTCACGTAGCGCACAAAGTCCCGCGCCAGCGCCGCCTTCGCGGCGACGGGGCCGGGGGCGAGATACAGCCGGTTGTGCCCATTGATCGCCGCCGTTGCGTTTGCGCTATTGTGCGCTTCCACGATGGCGCTGTAGTGTTGATTCGTGGGGCGTTCGTCCAGAATCGGCAAGACATACAGGCCATGGCGGGTGCAACGTTGAAGAAAATCCACGAAATTCTCCATGTATTCCGCGTTCAGTCCCTGGCTTTCCGAAGGTCCCGTGACGCCTTCCCCCTCCACGTTTTCGCCCCACGCCCACACACGGATGACGTTGGCGCCGGTGTCGGCGATGGCGGACAGGGTGTCTTCCATCTCCCGCGCCTCATACTCGCCCACGCTAAACGTCGCGTGCCATCCTCCCCGCCCCAGAACAGTGTGGTTGTAGCCTTCGGGATAGAAACGTTCGCCCGTCTCTGTGTTGTAGAAGACGCGCCAATCTCCGTCGCTGTCGCGAATCTCAAGCCGGGGCAATGGTTCGACGGGTTCAACCTCGGCAGGCTCTGGTTGCCGAGGCTCGATATCCCCGCCCATGACGCAGGCGCCCCCAGACACAATGGTCAGACAGGCCGCCAGCCCGATCAGCGCGCACCGGCTCAACAAACCCGTAATATGAGCGGTCGCCATAAGCTCGTTTCTCCTTACGCTTTGCAGCTCTTTTCGCCTCCACGCGCCCCAACCAACCCAACACCGGAGCGCGGCGTAAAAGGGGCGTTACGAACCGCTCTCTTCGTCTTGCTCGTCCTCCGGCGCAGCGCCGCTGATGACGTTTTCCGCCTCGCGCTGGCCCCAGATGAACGCCTCTTGCAAGGTCTTGGGGTACGGTCCCTTGGCGAGCGGTATTCCGCCTTCTTGGCCCCGGTGCAGGTAAAGGGTTTGGGTGGGGAAGGCGAATTCAACCCCCACGCGTTTGGCGAGCCGGATAATGTCGATGAATAGGCGATGACGTTCCCGCAGCTCCGAACTCCAATCGGGCACTTGGTGGAACACGTAGACCATGATCTTGAGGGCGTCGTCCCCAAATTCGGTGAACCGGACTTCGAAGAAATCTTTACGGGTATGGGGGTGTAGCCGGATGATTTCGCGTATGCCTTCGCAAAAAGCCTCGATTTTCTCGGGAGAGGTGCCGTAGGTAAGGCCAAGCGTGGCGTAGGTGCGGCGGTAGCGGCGCGCGCCCATGTTGTCCACGGTGGCCGTTATCATATCGGCGTTGGGAATGGTCACGAGCGAATTGTAGAAGGTGCGCACGCGCGTGCTCCGCATCCCGACGACCTCGACGGTTCCCTCGACATCGTTGATCTTCACCCAGTCGCCGATCTGGAACGGCCGATCAAAGAGCACCGTGATCGAGCCAAAGATATTCGACACCGTGCTCTGGGCGGCCAAGGCCAGGGCCAAACCGCCCAACCCCAAACCGGCAAGGAGGCTGGTCAGGGTAATCTCGAAGATCTCCGACACGATCACCACGCCGTACACCACGGCCAGAACTTTCAGGCCGCGCGTGATCAAAGGGGCCAATAGGTCGTCGAAGCGGCGCTGGTTCTTGGCTGCCCGCTCCGTGATATAGTAGCCGACGATATCCACCAGCCGGTAGAAGGCCCACACCGCCGCCAGAGCCGTCACGAGCTTGGCGGCGCCTTCAAGCGTCTGCAACACGTTGTCCGGCAGACCAAGGACGCTCAATCCCAAGAACCAGGCCCATGCCATGATCGCTACGCGCACGGGCCGGATGAAGGACTTTTCGAGCGATTCCTCGAGGGTCAGCTCCGTCCGGCTGAACCACTGATACAGCCCCAGCGACAAAATCCACGTAATGCCCCGGCTAATGAGCGTTCCCACCAAAATGATGGTGATCAAACCCATCCACTGCCAGTTCTCAAGGTACAGGTTGCGTTGCAAAAGGAACGGAACGCTGTAGGCCACCCAATTCCGGACGCGCAAGGAAAGGGGTATGCGTCGCTCGTAGGTGGCGTCAAGGACGGGAAAATGCTCCACGCTAGCGTGCAGCTCCTGGAGATTGGCGACGGTGTCCGCGCTGAACCTCCATTCCCCGCGCGCCGTGGGGGCAATGGTGACCACCCCATACACTTCGTCCAAGTCGGGATGGCGCAGTTCATGCTCGTAGGGCGCGCCTTCCCGCCGGTTGGGGATCTCTTGCGGAACAATCTCGCCGAACCGAGCCAAGATATCCCGCAAAAGGAAAGCCGCCTCTTCGCGGTTTACCACCGTGACGCCCGTCATATCCAGCGTCTTCACGGCTTGGTCGCGGCCATTCTCGTCCCAATCGCGCATCCCCTCAAGGAAGGTGCGCATGGTGGCGCGAGGCGTTTGAAGATCCGGATCGATAGCCGGTTCGGCGGGCTCGGCCCCTTCCGTGGGGGCCGCCGGCGCTGCCGGCTCCTCCGATTCCGGCGCAGGCGGGGTAGGAGCAGGTTCAGGCGGCGGTTCCTCTTCCACAATCCGTTCGTGAATGTCGGGGATGGCCTCGACGGTGGCGCTGTTGAAGCGGTACAACCCATCCTCATACCGATGAAGGGTCAACGTCACGTCCCGGGGAAGCGTCCACTCGAATTGTCCGGCTTCGGGATCGTCTGGAAGCGTCTGTAAATCAATGGTGAGTTCGTCAAAGATCTCGAAGAGTTGCCGGGCGCGCGTCGCCGCCATCGCCTCCGGCTGTTCCTCGCTGAGATAGAAGCATTCCATCGCATCGGCGATGCGGGCAGGCTCCCCCCCTTCCACCGCATTCATCGCGTCCAGAAAGGTCCGAACCGTCGCCCGGGGATGGGTCAGATTGAATTCAGGCCGCTCCGGCTCCGGCAGGGGCTCTTCCGCCACATCTTCCGCTTCTCCCGGCTCGGGAGGGAGATCGCCCTCCTGCGCGAACGCCAACAAAGGAAGCATTACGGCGGACACAAACAAAACAGCGCCCAAATAACGAGATAGAATTCGCCACATATTCATCTGATGAATGACCTTGTTTATATGAATGCAGAGACGCTTAGCCGAAACACCTTGAAGAAAAGGGAACCGCTCGTTGCTCCATGGAGGGGTGCGGGAAACACAGGCCTTTCCGGAGGCCTTATATGATAGATCAATGCCCATTTTATGCTATCTAATAGACGACTCGCAACAACATGTTGCAATCCACGGGCATTCCAACGCAGCAAGGATTGTCTTCCTACCCCTGGCCTGAAGGATTTGTGCCGGGCCGTTCAAGATGCTAGCATTAAAGTCAGATTAACACATACATTTGTTGACCATAACGCCCGAAACCGCCGCCGGGTTACGCGTAAGGCGGGAGTTAACGGCGGGATGGGCTTGCTTGGAATTTGCCGGGAGCCGTTCCTTGAATAATCGCACCACGAGACAGGTCACGTCGGGGACTACCGTTGGCGAGGGAGGGAAACCCCACGGTTCCCTGCTGACGCTCTACCGCCACATGCTCACGAGCCGGCGGGTGGATGAGTTCGAGCGAGAGCTTGTCGCGAGCCGGGAAGGCTTTTTCCACGTAGCCGGCGCGGGCCACGAAGCTACCGCCGTGTTCCATTTCGCTTTGGAGGATCACGACTGGCTCCACCTTCATTACCGGGACAAAGCCCTCATGCTGGCGCGGGGCATCCCGCCCGCCATGTTCTTTCACGCCCTTATAGGCAACGCGGAATCCCACTCCATGGGCCGCCAGATGAGCGCGCACATGTCCGATCCGGCCCGGCGCATCCTTAGCTTAGTGGGACCCGTCGGCAACAACGCGCTCCAGGCCGTGGGCGTGGCGGCCGAGGTGCGGGATGAGCCGGAACGGCCCGTGGTCTTGTGCGCGGTGGGAGACGGAACAAGCCAGCAGGGCGAGTTTCTGGAGGCCGTCGCGGAGGCGGTTCGCAGCCGCTTGCCGGTGCTGTTTCTTATCGAAGACAACGCCTATTCCATCTCGACGCTGACAGGCGGGAAGACGTTCTACGACTTGCCCGATGGTCCTGCGAACAGTTTCCATGGGCTGCCCGTTCACCGTTTGGACGGACGCTACCCGGCCGAATGCATGGAGCCGGCGGCGGCGCTAACCCAACGCGTTCGGGACAGCCGTGAACCCGCCTTGGCGGTGTCCAAGGCCGAACGCCCGACCAATCACACCACCGCGGACGATCACCGCGTCTACCGCAGGGAAGCCGAGGTGGCCCGCGCGGCGCCCGAGGGAGACCCCATCCATAACCTGCGCCGAGGCCTGCTCGCCGCCGGGATCGAGGAAGGCGAACTCGTACGGCTTGAGGAGGACGTACGCGAGGA
>JAWOFY010000279.1:0-4850 GCA_046497285.1 Candidatus Hydrogenedentota bacterium | reverse complement strand
AGCTGTTCTATACGGCCCGTACCGTATTGCAAAAGCTCGTTCGCATCGTCCACCGTTACTTCCTCATGCCCCGTGACGTCCCCCCACAGGAATCGTCCGGCGACAATTTGGATCCGGCCGTCCACTGTCTGTAGTTCGGCGCCGCTGGTGGCGGTGATGCCGATTTGGGCATCGGTGGTAAGGTCCGCATTGGCGAGTTGGATGGGCATCTCGGCATCGTCTTCCACGGATTCCTTGATCTTGAGCCGCAAGACGGCGAGTTCACCGCCATCTCCGTTGAGGATGCTCCCGCTGGCGCTCACGGTCACGGAGCCATCGCCGCTACTCACGACCGGCGCATCCCAGCTTGTGGTCAAAGACCCGCGCGACAGGCTCTCGAATTCGGCAAGTTGACTGTCCCACGCCGCTTCAAGTTGGTAGCCTATGACTTTTGAACTCTGGTTCAAGCGAATCGGAACGTCCACGGTCTCACCGGGGTGGCCCTCTACGTCCCGGGCCGCGCTGAGCCGATAGCTGGATTCCTCTTCGTATTGGGCTGAGAAGGTTAGGGTTTCGCCGTCTTCGACCTGGCCGGACTGGCTGCCCGGAGTTTGGTATCCGTCAAGGGCTAGGAATTCAATGGAGGCCGAGCCAGCAGGGATATCTTGAAGCAGGGCGCTGCCTTGACCTTCGTGTTCGGCGCCATCGGCATCAGTGACCACCCACCTCGCCTCGCTGGGCGTCACATCGACTCTTACAAAACCGCCGAGTTCGGAGAATGTCACCGAAACCACGCGATCCTGGTCCATGACGGTCTCCGCCGTGTTGGGATCGCCGTCCACGGATTGAGCGTCCGACCAGCCTTGAATCTGATGTTCATCGGACCCGCCGGAGGAGTAGGTTAGCGTAACCACGGTTCCGTGCGCGTAGCGTTGACCCGCATTGGGGCTGGGCGTTACGTCGATGGCGCCCTGTTCGGGTTGAACCACCTCCAGCTTATGCGTGTCTTGAACCTCCACCGTGCGGACGGCTTCCGGCGCCTGATTGCCCGTGGAATCCTGGACATTGTACCGAACCTCATACACGCCGGCCGCGGACGTATTCACGGGATCCGTGACCTCGATGCGGTCCGTGATATCCCCCTCAAGCTCGTCATGGGCCGTGGCGCCGGGATCCGCGTACTCGTCCCCCACAAACAGCGCGATCTCCGCCTCGCCTTGGAGCGTGAGTTGCGGTGGCTTGGTGTCGTATAGGGCAAGCGGGTGGGCTGTTCCCTCCGGCTCCGGAGACCGGTTGCCGGCCTTGTCCGTGGTCTGAAACGCTACATAGTAGGGGCCGTCTTCCGCCAGCTCGTCCAACGCCAACAGGCCCTCGGCCTCGCTGCTGCTCAACTCCGTTTGACGCCATCCGCCTTCGTCTCCGCGGCGGATCCACAAGCGGGCGGTCTCCACGGGACTTCCGACGTCTTCATGGGCGTACGAAAGTTCGATGGGCAGCGCGTTGGCGGGCTCGGGTTCGTTGATGATGGCCGGCTCCGGCGGAGTCTGGTCGAAAACCACCGACACTGCTTGCTCCACAGCCACCTCGGGCGGGGTCCAGACCTCGGCCTCCGCGGGTCCATCCAGCCCCAAGAGAACGGCAAGCAAAAGCGCGCCCATGGAGATGCGGGGAATGAAATGAAGGGCGAGCCAACCCCTGGGGTTGGCCGCGCCCGTAAAACCGTTGATTAATCTAGGACTGGTCATGGCACTCTCCTCAATTGCTTTGCGCCTCGTTCCCGTATGTACTCTCACGTAATGGCTTCCCATGCCGAGCGCCTCCTACAACCCCAGGAGCGCGTTGATGGCTTGCTGGATGTCCATGGCGTTGGCGGAGCCCGATCCGGTGATGTCCACGGGCACGGGAACATCCATGCCGAGCACGCCGTTGATGACGAGCTGGACGTCGCGGGCATCGACCGTTTCATCGCAATTCACGTCCGCCGCGAGATCCGAGGCCGGGTAAGAACTATTGTCGGCAGGATCCGAGCCCCACTCCAGCACTTCAAAACTGTCCCAGAATCCGTCCCCATCGGTGTCGCGCCGGTAGGGATTGGTTCCATGTAGATACTCTTCGTAGTTGGTCAACCCGCCTCCGTCCATGTCCCACTCGGCGTTTTTCAAGGACAGCACATCCAAGCCGTAACGGATTTTCCAGGCGTCGGGAATGCCATCTCCGTTGCTATCTTCCGTATGAGGATCGGCGCCCAGCGCTGTCTTGACGACATCCGGCAGTCCGTCGTGGTTGCTGTCGGTGGCGTCATCGGCTACGATGGTCACAAGGGCGGAGCCGCCGTCAGCGTCGTTTGCCCAGGCGGCCGGAGCAGTGAAGGTAAGCGCCGCCATGGCGAGGAAGGCGAGTGTCCGTTGGGTAAGGTCAGTTGGAGTGTTTTTGCTCGGAAGATGCATAGTGTAAGCCCTCACGTTTAAGCTGCGGCAAGATTCCCGGCATTTCGTAGCAATTGGGATGCCATCAGCCGTAGCGGCCGCGTAAGTGCTTGCAGCACAAAGAGTTACGTAACCCGAGGACGATGGGAGTGGGGCAGAAGGGCTTGGCCATGCGCCTGTCGGACGGGGTACCGAACTGTCAAGGCGCCGAAGTTTTGGCGGTCGCTGCTGGGCTAAAGCAGATTCTTTGCTTCCGTCTCCGCTATGAGGGGAAAACGGGATTGTGCGGCGGGACTAATGCTGGTAAGCTACGCGCCTTGACATCGTGGCGCAGCAACAAGGAACCAACAGGGAAAGGGACGCATGAGCACGACGCAAGCCGAGGGCGTGGGGGTTGTTGGACTGGGATATGTGGGGCTTCCGCTGGCCGTGGAGTTTGCGCGGGGCGGACTCCCTGTCATCGGGGTGGATGTGGAGCCCACCCGCGTGGAGGAATTGAACCAAGGAAACTCGCACATCCTCGATGTGCGCTCGGAGGATCTGGCGCCTCTTGTATCGGCGGGCAAACTGAAGGCCACCACGGACTTCGGAGCCCTAGCGGGGATGGACGCGATCTGCATCTGTGTGCCTACGCCGTTGCGCAAGAGCTTGGACCCGGACATCTCGTACATCGTTCAGGCGGCCGAGGAGGTAAGCCGGATCCTGAAACCGGGCGTGCTGGTCGTGTTGGAAAGCACCACGTATCCCGGCACGACCGAGGAGGTGCTGCTTCCCAAACTGGAGGAGAGCGGCCTCCAGGCGGGCAAAGATTTCCACCTCGCCTTTTCGCCCGAGCGAGTGGACCCCGGTAACCAACGGTTCACCACGCGCAATACGCCCAAGGTGGTGGGCGGCGTCACGCCAGCTTGCGTGGAACGCGCCGTCGCGCTCTACACGCACGCGGTGGACCACGTCGTTCCCGTCAACAGCGCGCGCGCCGCGGAGATGGTCAAGCTATTGGAGAATACCTTTCGCGCCATCAACATCGGATTGGTGAACGAGCTGGCCATCATCTGCGATCGCCTCGGTGTGGATGTGTGGGAAGTCATTGAGGCCGCCAAGACCAAGCCGTTTGGGTTTATGCCCTTCTATCCGGGGCCCGGCCTGGGCGGCCATTGCATCCCCATCGACCCGCTCTATCTGTCTTGGAAACTCCGGACGGTAAACTACACCGCGCGCTTCATCGAACTCGCAAGCAGCATTAACTCGAACATGCCCGAGTACGTGGTGGAGAAGATTACAGACGCGCTGAATTGGGAACGGAAAAGCGTCAACGGCAGCAAGATTCTTATGCTTGGCGTAGCGTATAAACGGGATGTGAGCGATATGCGCGAATCGCCCGCGCTGGACATCATGGCCCTCTTGTTCCAAAAGGGGGCCATCCTCTCGTATGCGGATCCCTATGTGCCGGAAGTCGACTTGCTGGACGAGCATTTCGTGGCGGACGATTTGGAGGAGGGGCTGGAACGGTTCGATTGCGTCGTGATCGCCACGGACCATTCCGCGTTCGACTATCAACGCGTCGTGCGGGAATCCAAGGTAGTCTACGATGCGCGCAACGCGACGGCGGGGTTGACGCCCGCCCCTGGTTGTCGCTTGGTGAAGCTGTAGGCCCGCGTTCAGGCGAGCTTGTGCCGGGGAAAACGCCGTTCTTGGCGGAGCTGACCATTGGCCTCGTGAATGCGGCAGATGATCTCGCTAGGCTCCAACTGGATAATGGCGAAGGAGGCGAATTGGCCCCGATCGCGCCCGCGTTTGAGATGCCCCGGATTCAACCGGATGGACATGCCGAGGTCCTCGACGACGGCAACGTGGGTGTGGCCCGTCATAATCACCGAGCAGGCCCATTCTTCCGAGGTTAGATCCTGATCGGCGTGGGCCAGGGCGAAGGTCACCCCATCCACCTCTTCAATGAGCCGGTTGGGCACACTCTCCAACCCGTACTCCCGGCATCCCAGTCCCGGAACCATGCGGACGTCGTGGCCGTAGATTTGTAACTCGTCCGCGTCAGCGTAGTCGTCGCCGAGATGGAACAGGAGTTCGGTATCGAACTCCCGTTCCATCCGCTCGGCAACGTCGTGCATGAGCGTCCGGTTACCGTGGGTATCGCTCATGACGCCAATATTCATTGCACTTCGTCGCTGTACTCTTGATAAAGCGCTTCCGCTTCTTCTTCGGTGATTTCCTCATCGTTGATGACGAACCGGAAGTGGAACGTCTTTGGCTCGCCTTCGGTAAGGTCAGGCTCGTAGAACGCGCCAAAACGGGCATACCCCCGAATCGAATACATGGGCGCATTGGAGCCTTCCTCAATGCCCGTGGGATGCGTCGGCGGCGTCATGTGGATGATCCAGTAGCGTTGTCCGCCGACGGGGGCGCTGCACATCACCCAAAACGCGTTGACCA
>JAWOFY010000264.1:0-3045 GCA_046497285.1 Candidatus Hydrogenedentota bacterium | reverse complement strand
AGAGCCTTCCTCCGGCGTGTTGCGGTATAATATGGGATGTGCGAAAGTTTCGCTTGGCAAAGAGGCATTGGAAGCCGGAGACCAGGACGCAGCGTTCGAGCACTTTGAGGCGGCTCTGGAAATCTTCGACAATCTTCCGGATGACGCAGACATCGAGTTAAGGGAAGATGCGGCATACAACCGGGTCAACACCGAGGGCCAGCAGGCCCGGGCAATCGCGCGCGCCGCGCCGCACGAAGAAGCCCTGGAGGCCGTCAAGGATAGCATAAGCAACTACGAGGAGTTCCTAGCCCAATACCCGGACCACGAGGCTGCCCGGCATAATCTCGATCACATGCGCTATTTGCGGAAGACGTTAGTGGAGGATCCCCCTCAAGAGGAGCCGGAACCTGAGGAGGACGACTCCGACAGCGAGGAACCCGAGGAAGAAGAGGGGGAGGGAGAGGGTGAAGCTCCGGAGCCTGAAGACGGCGACGAGGAAGGAGAAGGAGAAGGAGGAGAAGAAGAAGAAGAACATCAGCCGGAAGCCGGGGATGGCGAACAGGAGCAGGACCCTGAGGAGCGCGAGGCCCCCGCCGAGCCTCAACCGAACCCCGAAGAGACGGAGTCCCCCGAGCCGCCGGAAACCACTCAGACTATGGAAGCCATTCTCGAGGCCTTGGAAGAAGAGGACAACCGGGAACAGCGGGAGATGCTCCGAGAACACAATGGACCCCGCATACGGGCGCAATGGTGGTAGGTATGCGTATTGGATTCGCCCTTATAGCAGCATTGAGCGCCTCCCTCGCGCTTGGGGAGGAGCATCCCTATTTGCATATGAGTGTGGAGCCAGAGACGGTGGAGCAAAACAGGCCCTTCCAGCTAATTATCGAAGCTTGTGGCGGAAGCCTTGGTGAACTCTCGTTGCCGGAGGTCGAAGGGCTCGTTTTCGATCGCCGATACGCGGGCGGGGCGGATCGCGTGCAATTTGGCATGGGAGACAAACCGGTGCACACCAAGATCCGGAGTTACCGCACTATCGCTCGTGAGCCCGGCGTCCTTACCATTCCGCCAGCTAAAGCCGAAATCGATGGCGAAATCCTCGAATCCAAGCCGGTAGAGATAACCGTGCTTCCCAGCCCTGGCGGGGATTCTCCGATATCGAACCGGCCGACTCCTACTCAACCATCCGCGAGACGCGACGAATTGTCCGGCCAACACCGGATTCGGCCTTCGCAGGAAAGGGATAGCGAAAGCCCGTTGGGATGGGACGATGTTGTGTTTCTCACCAGCACGCTTAATAAGGAGAGCGTGTATGAGGGCGAATTACTGGAACTGGAGCTTTCGCTCTGGAAGCTGGACGACCGGAATGTCTCCGTGTCTTCGGGACCTGGCGCCCAGCACGATTATCCCTCCACGGAAGGCTTCTACGCCATGGATTTTCGAACCCGGCAGGATAACCGGGAAGTGGACGGCTGGCCATATGAGCTTAATCAGTACTACCAAACGCTTTATCCCATCCGGAACGGCGTCTTAACCCTTGGCCCCTGGCGTTGGGAAGGCATGGCCCGCGCGACCACGCACGCAGGCTTTCAACGCCGCCGTCTAACGCTTGAGACCGCCCCTATCGAGGTGGAAGTGAAGCCCTTGCCCTCGGGAGCCCCGAGCGGATTCAGCGGCGCAGTGGGCCAATTTGATATCGCGCTGGAAGACCATCCCACGCAGGCCGAACAAGGATTGCCTTTCGAGGTGAGAGTCGTCCTTGAAGGGAAGGGCAATCCCAACGCCATGGGGATGCCCGACACGCCTCGTCTTGAGGGGGCGGAGATTGTGGATGTGGAACAGCGCGCCCGCTTGACGGATCCGGACCGGGGCCTGGCCCGCAAGCAAATCACGTACAGCGTCGCCCCGGAATCCGATGGACGGGTTCGGTTTCCCCCCATCGCATACTCCTATTTTGATCCTAGCCGCGAAACGTATGTCAGTAAGACCACCAGCGCCTTCGAGATCGAGGTCAGCCCAAGACGCGTGGCCCAGCAAGAGCGCGTACGGGTAGACGAGCAAACCGCCGCCGACCCATGGGGAACCGCAGGCGCCGAAGGCGAACTCGCTCCCTTGGCCGCCAACCCCGGTGGGCTCCGGCCGCGAGGCAACCTGGCCGTGCGAGCTGGAGCAGCCGCGGTCGCGCCCATGGTGGGCTTCGCCGTGCTAGGCCTCTATGTCCGCCGGCGGCGTAATGAAGCGGTGCACACCCGCGCTCGGCTTCGGAAAGCCACGGCGGACGCCAAGCGCAGGCTAGCGTTAGCGGCTACGTCAACCGAACCCGCGGAAGTCTTGCATCGCGCCGTGTCCACGTATGTGGCGGACGCTTTTGACCTTCCGGCAGGCGGCGTGACAGCCGGAGATTTGGAGCAAGTGCTAGCCGGGCGCGGGCTGGACAAGACGGTGCAAGACAATCTGATTCGGATCCTGCGCGTTTGTGAACGGGTCCGCTATGGGGGCGCTTGGCTGAATCGGCAGGAAATCGCCGCCCTGAGCGAGGCCGCCCGCCACGCCATGGACACGGTGGAAGCCAGCGAAGAGAATCTGAGGCGCTGCTCATGAGCAGAATGCTTTTTCTTATACTCTTATCATTCGCCTTAACCGCCGCGGCCGACTCGGCGGAGGAGACAGCCTATGACGCGACCTTCGCCCGTGGCGTGGAGGCCTATGAAAACGAAAATTACGCAGCCGCGGCTAAACAGTTTCAACTGTTGGTAGCCGAGGGCGTCCACGAGGCCCCCGTCTTCTACAACTTGGCCCACGCCTTTCATCAACAAGGACGCCTTGGTCCCGCAATAGCAAACTACGAACGGGCCTTGCAGTACCATCCCCATTTCGCGCAGGCCCGCCGCAGCCTTCAACAGGCCCTGGCGCAAACCGAGCAAGGCATGGCCCCCCCAGAGACGCCCGCATGGCGACAGGCCTTGCTGACCGCTCAATCCCGGCTTGACCCGGAAACCCCTGTATGGTTAGCCGTTGGGTTTTGGATTCTGTTCTGGGGCGCGGTGACAGCTTGCATTTGGC
>JAWOFY010000153.1:0-6213 GCA_046497285.1 Candidatus Hydrogenedentota bacterium | reverse complement strand
ATATCACGCCGCGCGTTACGGGCGGCGCGCACGTTTTCGACGGATCCCGTCGCCATTTGAAGCCGAAACGCCGTCAAATCGTCGCGCCTTTCCTTCAGCCGATCCTGCAACTCGTTATCGCTCAGATCTCTAATATCTCGGGCTTTCACTTCTACACTCCGTTCCCGTAGCCGCAGCAATCAGGCGCGGCTTACAAACCGCGTGTCTACTGGCAGTTTCTCTCCAGCCAGCCGCATGGCTTCACGGGCCAGCGGGGCCGGCACACCTTCCAATTCAAACATAATCCGGCCGGGCTTCACCACGGCCACCCATTCCTCGGGCGCGCCCTTGCCTTTACCCATCCGAACCTCCGCGGGCTTCTTCGTGATGGGTTTATCGGGGAAGACCCGAATCCAAATCTTGCCGCCACGCTTGATATGACGCGTCATGGCGATACGGGCAGCCTCAATCTGGCGGGCGGTCACCCATCCGTCTTCCAAGGCCTTCAGCCCATATTGGCCAAAGTCTATGCTCGCTCCGCCCTTGGTCATACCTTTGCGGCGGCCGCGTTGTTGCTTGCGATATTTAACCCGTTTGGGCATCAACATGGTGCGCTACTCCTGATTCATTGCGTTCAACCAGCAGAAACCTACCGGTTGCCGCCACGGCCGCCTCTTCCACCGCCCCCGCGGCCGCCGCGTTCAGACCGCTGCGACCGTTCTCCGCGATCGCCGCTACCGCCGCCGGGCCGGGCCTCGGCCATGCCGCTGACCATTTCGCCTGGGTTGACCTTGCCGTGATACACCCAGCACTTCACGCCAATCGTACCGTAGGTCGTGTAACTCGTGGCGAAGCCATAGTCCACGTTGGCGCGCAACGTGTGCAAGGGCACGCTGCCTTCCCGGCTTTGCTCGACGCGCGCGATCTCCGCGCCGTTCAGGCGGCCTGCCACCCGCAAACGGATGCCTTCCGCGCCCATGCGCATCGTGTTCTGCACCGTCTTCTTCATGGCGCGGCGAAACGATACCCGGCGCTCCAGCTGGCTCGCGATGCCTTCCGCCACAAGTTGCGCGTTCAATTCCGGGCTAATGACCTCGTGGATATTGATGAGCAGTTCCCGGCCGGTAAGCTTTTGCAACTCGAACCGGAGCTTATCCACCTCGGCGCCCCGCTGCCCAATCACCAACCCAGGCCGGGCGGTATAAATGTGAACTTTCGCCTTTCGGCCGGCCCGCTCCACGTCTATCCGGGCCACCCCCGTGTGATACAGCCGTTTCTTGATGTAGTCCCGCAGTTTAAGATCTTCATGCAGCAGCTCGGGATAGTCCCGGCCCGCATACCATTGGGATGACCAAGAGCGAATAACTCCCAACCGGAAACCCAGCGGATGTACTTTTTGACCCACGACTACTCTCCCTCTTTGTCGGCTATCACGAGACGCACGTGACTGGTGCGTTTGCGTATCATACTTGGTCTCCCGCGCGAGGCCGGCCGCATCCGGCGCATAATGGGGCCGCCGTCCACCGTAACATGGGTTACAACCATCTCATCCGTATCAATACGGCTCTGCCCCTGGGCGGCCTCGTTTTCCGCATTGGCCGCCGCCGAATCCAACAGTTTTTTTAGGATAGGTCCGCCCTTCTTAACCGTAAACTCAAGGATTTCGCGGGCTTCTCCCACCGGTTTATTGCGAATGAGATCCGCAACAAGACGAGCTTTCCGCGGAGCAATCCGCAAAAACCGTCCGTGCGCCGTCGCCACCGCCATCGTCGTAATTCTCCCTTAACCGTTCAGCCGGTTTCTCGCACCAGCTATATACTTACTTCGTCCTTTTCAGGCACACGCGCCGCGCTGTCGCGCCAAGGTTCCTCAGCGCTTCTTACCACCGCCCGCGTGCCCCCGGAAGGTTCGCGTCGGCGAGAACTCGCCGAGCTTGTGGCCCACCATGTTCTCCGAAATGAACACGGGCAAAAACTTGTGCCCATTATGCACCGCGATGGTGAGGCCAACCATTTCCGGTATAATCGTCGACCGCCGCGACCACGTCCGGATGACCCGTTTGTCCCCCGAAGCGCGGCGGCTATCGACCTTCTTCACAAGATGGCCGTCTACAAATGGACCTTTTCGAATTGAGCGTGGCACCGTTCAACCTCCACGGGGTTTCCGTTTTACTTCCTCTTTTGCCGGCGCCGGACGATGTACATGTCCGAGCGATTATTCTTCTTGCGCGTCTTATAGCCCTTTGTCGGCATCCCCCAAGGGGTGCAAGGATGGCGCCCCCCCGCGGTGTGGCCCTCGCCGCCGCCATGGGGATGGTCCACCGGATTCATGGAGACGCCCCGCACCTTCGGCCGCCGTCCCTGCCAGCGGCTGCGGCCGGCCTTGCCCACGTTGATATTCTCGTGGTCCACATTCCCGACTTGACCAATCGTGGCCCGGCAGTTTTGAAACACGCGGCGCATCTCGCCCGAGGGCAGCCGCAACGTACAGAACCCGCCTTCCTTCGCCAACAGTTGGCAGCCGTTGCCAGCGGCCCGCGCCAATTGGCCACCCTTGCCTGGCGTCAGCTCCACATTATGGACCTGGGTGCCGAGCGGAATTCGCCACAGCGGCAGCGTGTTGCCAACCTCAAACTCGACCTTGGTTCCGCTTTCCACCTTCATGCCCGGCTCCAACCCCAACGGGGCTACAATGTAGCGCTTATCCCCGTCGGCATAGCACACTAGCGCAATCCGGGCCGAACGATTCGGATCATATTCCACCGACACCACTTTGCCGGGGACGCCGTCCTTCGTCCGGCGAAAATCGATTTCGCGGTAGCGCCGTTTGTGACCCCCGCCCCGGCGGCGCATCGTGATGCGGCCGTAACTGTTGCGGCCCGCCTTTTGAAAACGGGGACGAAGAAGCCGCTTCTCGGGCTTTTTCTTGGTCAAACCGGAGTAGTCGCTCACCGTCATCACCCGGCGCGACGGCGTAACCGGTTTGTAACTCTTGATCGCCATTAGGCCTCAGCTCCCTTACATCAGTTCGATGCTGTCTTCGGGATGCAGTTTAACGACAGCTTTCTTCCAACTCGGCCGGCGCCCTGAACTTCCCCGGACCCGCCGGCCCATCTTTCCCAAGTAATTCATGGTGTTCACCGACATGACGCGGACATCGTACATCTCTTCGATCGCCTCGCGAATTTGATTCTTATTCGCCCGCGGATCCACCCGAAATACGTAATGCCCCTTCGCTTCGGTTTGAATCGTGGATTCTTCGGTGATTACCGGACTTTTGATAATGTAATACGCGTTCTGCTTCATGCCAGACGCTCCTGCAACGCATCGACCGCGTCCTTCGCCATCACTACGCGGCCAGCGTTCAAAATATCCAGTGCATTCAGGTCGCCAGCTGTCTGCACATCCACCCTAGGTAAATTACGCGCCGACAGCACCACGGCCCGGTCCGCGTCCGCCGTGACGTACAAAGTGCGTTTGCCGTTTGGCGATAGCTGTTCATTGAGTTTCGCCATGGTCTTGGTCTGGGGCGCGGAATACTCCAGCGATTCCAGCACCAACAGCTCCTCATCGCGCACGCGTTCACTCAACGCACAGCACAAGGCCTTCCGTTTCGCCTTCACCGGGATATGCTGCCGGTAACTCCGCTTATGCGGCCCAAACACAATCCCGCCACCCCGCATTTGAGGCTCGCGAATGGTCCCGTGACGCGCGTTGCCCGTACCTTTTTGGCGGTAAGGCTTACGGCCGCCCCCTCGCACCTCCTTGCGCGTCTTCGTTTCAGCGTTGCCTTGCCGCTGCGCATTGCGCAACGCCAAAATCACCTCGCGAAGCAATTGCGGATTAGGCTCCACGCCAAAAACCGCGTCCGGCAGCTCAGCCGCGCCGAGTTCGGACCCCTCCATACTATACAGCTTTGCCGAGGCCATGGTTGTCATCTTCCTTTCACGCTCTTGCGCACTTCCACGATACCGCCCTTCGCTCCAGGAATGGCGCCTCGGACCGCGAGCACGTTCTTCTCCGGGTCCACGTGCACAACTTCCAAGCTCTGCATCGTTACCCGCCTGTTACCCATGCGTCCAGGCAACTTGCGATTCTTAAACACCCGCGACGGGTCAGCCGCCTGGCCGACGGAGCCGGGTTCCCGATGGTGGTTGGACCCGTGAGACTCAGGACCGCCTTTGAAGCCGTGCCGCTTAATCACGCCGGCGAAGCCACGCCCTTTAGAGTCGCCCACCACGTCCACGCGATCGCCCACTTCAAAGACGTCCACCGTCACAGCGTCGCCCACGTTCAGCTCGCTATCCGGTTCAACCCGAATCTCGCGCAGCACTTCCACCGGCGCCACGCCAGCTTTCGCGTAATGGCCCTGCATGGGTTTGCTCACGCGCTTGAGCTTCTTTTGACCAAACCCAAGCTGGACCGCCTCGTAGCCATCCGTCTCGCTGCTTTTGCGCTGGACGATGGGGCACGGCCCTGCCTCCACCAGCGTGACCGGAATCATCCGGCCCTTCTCGCCGAAGATGCGGGTCATGCCCACTTTCTTGCCCAACAGTGTCTTAACCATGCTCGTTGTCTTCCTTCGGCGCCCGGCGTTTTCACGCGCTCCGGCCCGTATTTACTCATTCGCCGCCACCCCCGGCGGGGAGGCGCACCTCAGCCCATGTCAATGAAGCTATTGCTTGATTTCGACATCAACGCCCGCCGGCAGGTCCAGTTTCATCAACTCGTCGACGGTTTGCGCCGTGGGACTGAGGATGTCCAACAAACGTTTGTGCGTGCGCATCTCGAACTGTTCCCGCGACTTCTTGTTCACGTGCGGAGAACGGTTTACCGTTAACTTGTTGATCGCGGTCGGCAAAGGAATGGGGCCGTTAATGCCCGCACCCGTTCGTTGCGCCGCCGTCACAATCTCTTGGGTCGACTGATCCAAGAGCCGGTGGTCGTAAGCGCGCAATTTGATCCGTATCTTTTGATTCGCTGCCATGCTGCTTGCGTCTCCGTACGTGGCGAGCCGGGGGTTACCACGGCTTGCGCCCGCTTACTCGATAATCTTGGTGACTACACCCGCGCCAACGGTCCGGCCGCCTTCGCGGATGGCGAAGCGCAGGTTTTCGTCCATCGCGATGGAGGTAATCAGCTCCCCCGTGATCGTGACGTTGTCGCCGGGCATGACCATCTCCACGCCATCGGGCAGTTGCAACGTGCCCGTCACGTCCGTCGTGCGGAAGTAGAATTGTGGGCGGTAGCCATTGAAGAACGGCGTGTGCCGGCCGCCTTCCTCTTTCTTCAGCACGTACACCTCGCCCTCGAACTTGGTGTGCGGCGTGATGCTGCGCGGCGCGGCCACCACCATACCCCGCTCGACCTGTTCCCGGTCGATGCCGCGAAGCAACAGGCCCACGTTGTCGCCGGCCTGGCCTTCGTCCATCATCTTGCGGAACATCTCCACGCCCGTCACCGTGGTGTCCATGGGCTTTTCGCTCATGCCCACAAGCTGGACCTTGTCCTGGACGCGAATCTTGCCCTGCTGAATCGCGCCCGTCACCACCGTGCCCCGGCCCGTGATCGTGAACACGTCCTCAATCGGCATCAAGAACGGCTTGTCCAAGTCGCGCTCCGGCGCGGGAATGTACTCGTCCACCGCCTGCATCAGCTGCAACACCGAGTCGTGGCCGATCTCGGGGTCCCGGCCTTCCATGGCCGCCAGCGCCGAACCCCGGATCACCGGAATGTCGTCGCCCGGGAACTCGTAGCGCGTCAACAGCTCGCGGACCTCAAGCTCCACCAAGTCCAACAACTCGGGATCGTCCACCTTGTCCACCTTGTTCAGGTAGACCACGATGGCCGGTACGTTCACCTGGCGCGCTAGCAGAATATGTTCGCGCGTCTGCGCCATCGGACCGTCGTCGGCGGCCACCACCAGAATCGTGCCGTCCATCTGCGCCGCGCCCGTGATCATGTTCTTCACGTAGTCGGCGTGCCCCGGACAGTCCACGTGGGCGTAGTGCCGGTTCTCCGTCTCGTACTCCACGTGCGCGATGGAGATCGTGATGCCCCGCTCCTTCTCTTCGGGAGCCTTGTCAATACTGTCAAACTCCATCCACGTCGCGCCGCCCGTCTCGGCAAGCGCCTTGGTGATCGCGCTCGTCAACGTCGTCTTCCCATGGTCCACGTGACCAACCGTGCCGATGTTGACGTGCGGCTTCGTGCGTTCAAATTTCTGCTTCGCCAT
>JAWOFY010000079.1:0-8268 GCA_046497285.1 Candidatus Hydrogenedentota bacterium | reverse complement strand
GCTCAACGAGGAGGACGGCGAACACCCGCCTTTCGTCGCCATGATGGCCCACGGGTGCAGCGGCGACATCTGGCGGCGGGACTACCGCGACCCCGCGCCGGAAGCCTTGGACACCATCGAAGGATACACGGAAGGCTTGCTCGACATCGCGGAGGCGGCCTACGCGGATATCGCCCATGACGCGGACGCCGGTATCGCCATGGCCGAGACGCGCCTGCCCTTGGACTACCGTACGCCGGACGCCCAACTGCTGGAATGGGCGCAACGCATCGTGGACGAAATGGGCGATCGGCTTCCGGAAAATCAGGAAGAGATCTACGCCCGCGAGCAAGTGTTCCTCGACGAATGGCAGTCCACCGAGATTGTGCTCCAAGCCTTTCGGATTGGGGATAGGGCGATCGCCGCCACGCCCACGGAAACCTACGCCCTGACGGGACTCAAGATCAAACTGCAAAGCCCCCTTGCCCAAACGATGACGCTCGACCTGGCCAACGGCGGCGACGGCTACATCGCGCCTCCCGAACAGCATGACCTCGGTGGATACAACACGTGGCCCGCGCGATCCGCCGGCCTGAAACCGGATGCCGAACCGCAAATCACCGAGGCCGTCTTGCAACTGCTCGAAGAGACTGCCGGACAGCCGCGCCGCGTGCATGAACCGAGCCGGGGCGCCGCGGCGGAAGCCATCCTCGATTTGGACCCGGCCGCCTATTGGCGCCTGGGTGACCTCACCGGCCCCCTCGCGAAGGATTCCTCCGGCCACAACCGCGCCGCGATGTACGAACCCGGCGTGGTGTTCTTCCTTGAAGGCCCCCGTTCCGATGCGTTTCGTGAGGATGGCGAAATCAACCGCGCGGCTCACTTCGCGGGAGGCCGGTTGCGCGCCCGCCTGCCGGATCTTGGGGCGGAGGAGCATACCGTGTCGCTGTGGTTCTGGAACGGGATGCCCGTGGACGGCCGGGACGTGACGGGGTGGATGGTCTCCCACGGCCGCAATCACGGCGCGGGCCCCCATGGCGTCCACGTGGGCCTCGGAGGCGCCGGGAATCATGCGGGACGGCTGCTCCTTCAACAGGGCGAAGAAACGGCCGCCGGAACCACATCCATCGAACGTTGGACCTGGAACCACCTCGCGTTGGTCCGCGAGGACGGACACCTGCGCGTTTACCTCAACGGCAACCCCGAACCGGAGATTGAGGTCGAGGCGGTGGCGGACCATCCGCCGGGCATGGACGAATGGTTCTTCGGAGGCCGGTCCGACAACGCCTTCAACTGGGAAGGCCGCCTGGGCGAGGTCGCGGTGTTTGATAGCGCGTTGTCCGCGGAAGAAGCGGCAGCGCTGGCGGGAGAGTAGCGCAATCCTACTCACGAGATGAAAAGGGGGATGTGAACCAAATGACAAGAATAGCGATAGCGTTTTCCGCGGGCGTTCACGTTCCGCTTCGTATTGGATGGTCCATGAGCTGGCGAAGACTTGGGGAAGGTGTATAAATAGGCATGACAAATTCCAGAATAGAGGCGAAGAACGAGCGCTATGGCAATAGAAGATACGAGAATCTTCCCCGATTCATATCCTACTATAATCAGATAGATCTTGTAAGGGCATTGGATCCGAAAGAGATCCTGGAAGTAGGAATAGGATCGGGGTTCCTTAGCAACTATCTTCGGTCGAGAGATTATGCCGTGACCACTGCTGACTACGACAAAACGTTGGGTCCGGATATTGTATGTGATATAAGGGATATTCCCCTAAAAGACGGTTCCTTCGAGCTGGTAATGGCATTCGAGATTCTAGAACATGTGCCGTATGAAGAGGCGTTGAACGGTATTAAAGAAATGGGGCGGATAAGCAGTCGATATGTGGTCTTATCTGTTCCCCGCTCCTGTCTTTATTTTGGCCTTTCTTTTATGTTTGGTTTGCCGACGTTCCATAAGTTCATGTCGTTGGGATTGCGGCTGCCTTTTTTCTGGGTATCAGCCGAATATGGTAGCAAAGAGCATTTTTGGGAGTTGGGAAGGCGGGGTTTCCCAATTCGCAGGTTGGTCAAGGACATACAGGAGCTTGGCTTTGTGCTTAAGCAAAGAAAAGGCCACATAGCACTAAATACGCAACATTACTTCTTTGTGCTTGAGAAAACACAGCGCTCGTGATGAGGATCATGAAACAACGCGCCCACCGGGCGCATGCCATGGCCGCGGTGACGAGCAGTGCGGAGTGTCGAGGCGTCACAGGTTCGCGAACGCTTGCCGTTGGAACATCGTAAGAGGGTGGGGTCGCTTTGGGGGCTTTGTCCAGCCGGTTTTTCGTGCTATAATCTAGCCATCCAAACACACCGTAGGCTTCACGCCTTTGTTTTTGGGGAAAGCGCCGAATCGCGCGGCGCCGCGCGAGCGTGCCTGTCATCAACTCCTTCCGCACATCGGCGGACCGGCCGCAGGGGCAAGAAAAGGCCTGCCGATAAGGGCGCGCGCTTTCCCACACCGAATGTGAGGTGACCATGGCGACACAATCGCCTTTTCCCGAGTGGATCCGGCAGGGCTGGGCCTCGGGCGAGGATTTCACGTATACCAAGGGACTTATTGAGGATCTCGGCCTCCACACGGTATGCCAGAGCGCCAACTGCCCCAACATCGGCGAATGTTGGCAGCGGCGCACGGCGACCATGATGGTGTTGGGGGGGACGTGCACCCGTTCGTGCCGGTATTGCGCGGTGGATTCGGGCAAGCCCGCCCCGCCCGATTCGCAAGAACCCGCGCACGTGGCGGAGGCGGTCCAGCGGATGGACCTCAAACACGCCGTGATCACGTCGGTGACCCGCGACGACCTCCCGGACGGCGGGGCCGCTCACATAGCCGAAACCGTGCGCGCCATTCACCGCCAACATCCGCAGACCACGGTGGAGCTGCTCGTGCCTGAGTTTCAAGGCAACGAGGCGGATATCCGCACCGTGTTGGACGCGGGGGCCGAGGTGTTCGGCCATAACATAGAAACCGTGGAGCGCCTTTATGCCGTCCTGCGGGATAGACGCTCCACCTACCGCTTGGCCTTGGAAGCGCTCCGCCAGGCGGCGCAATACGAGCCGCGGCCCATTGTGAAGTCGGGGCTCATGGTCGGCCATGGGGAAACGGAAGAGGAAGTCGAGGCGACGCTTCAAGATCTTTTGGACGTGGGGTGCGAGGCGGTGAGCATGGGCCAGTATCTGCGGCCGGGACCGAAGCAGCGAAAGGTGGAAGCCTTTGTACACCCGGATCAGTTCAAGGCTTACGAAGCCATGGCGTATGAAATGGGGTTCATGTTCGCCACCGCCGGACCTTTCGTCCGGAGTTCCTATCGTTCGGATGAGATGATGAAGGCTTACTTTGCCCGCGAACGGATGCGGGCCATGGGAAGGGTTGTTTAATGAGACACGAAGTCAGACTGCCGGAACTTGGGGAAGACGCCAACGAATCCGCGAGCGTGGGGTTTTGGATGGTCGAGGCTGGAAGCTATGTGAACGAAGGAGACGAACTCCTGGAGTTGACCACGGACAAGGCGGCTTTCAGCGTGCCCAGTCCAGCCTCGGGCGTGTTGACCGAGAAATGCGTGGATGATGGCGACGAAGTAGCGGTGGGCGCTCTGTTGTGCGTGCTGGAGGATTGAGTTGCTCGCGGCGATCCCTGCTGTAACCTAATTGGAAACACCAACGAAAGGCCTTGTATGTCTTTGGGCGTAGGAATCATCGGCGCGGGAACTGTTGGAAGCGGAGTCATCGAGATTTTGACGGAAAGCGCCTCGTCCATCCGGGACCGGACGGGGGTGCCGGTGGAATTGGTTCATGTCGCCGATACGCAACCCGCGGCCCTTGGAATGCCGGGCCTGAAGAACGCGCGGACGTCGCCGGACGCGGAGACGCTCATCGCCGATTCCAACGTGCATATCGTGTGCGAACTTATCGGGGGGATCGAGCCCGCGAAGACGTTCATCTTGAACGCCTTGAAAGCGGGCAAGAGCGTCGTGACGGCCAACAAAATGCTCTTGGCGTATCACGGTCCCGAGCTTTGCAAGGCCGCCGCCGATAACGGAGTCGAGCTGCGCTACGAAGCCGCCGTGGGCGGGGGAATACCGATTATCAAGTCCCTCCGGGAAGGGTTGGCGGCGAACACCATCAAGAGCGTCCACGGGATTTTGAACGGCACCTGCAATTACATCCTTACGCGGATGATCCACGAGGAACGCGAATTGGATGAAGTGCTCAAGCAAGCTCAAGAGCTGGGGTTCGCCGAGACGCCGCCCGATCTCGACGTGGAAGGCCACGACACGATGCACAAATGTCAGATCATCGCCTCGTTGTGCTGTTCCACGGAAGTAGATCCCGCGGACATCCCGGTGGAGGGGATCACCGGTGTTACGCGCGCCGACATCGGGTATGCCCGCGAGATGGGGTATGTCATCAAGTTACTGGCCATGGTGCGCCAAGTGGATGAAGAAGTGGAAGCGCAGGTGCGCCCCACCCTCGTCCCGGAAGATCATCTGCTAGCGTCGGTCCGCAACGAATTCAACGCCGTGTACGTGGATTCCGAACACACCGGCCCGACGCTCTACTACGGGAAGGGAGCGGGCCAGATGCCCACGGCGAGCGCCGTCGTGGCGGATATCATCGACATCGGGCTCCGGGGCGCGGCGCCCGCTCTGCCGCCGTTCATCTACGGCCCCCGCCGCAAAGTGCGCGGCGAGGACCAGCTCGAGGGGCGGTATTACATTCGCTTGACGACCAAGGACAAGCCGGGGGTGCTGGGCCAAGTGTGCACGACGCTCGGCAACCACGGGGTAAGCATTGCCTCGTGCATCCAACACGGACATCACGTCAACGGCTCCGTTCATGTGGTTCTGATGACGCATGCGACGGAACAGCGCGGCTTGACGGGGGCGCTGCGCGAAATAGACAGCCTGGGCTTTATCACGGACCCGTCTCATCGCATGCCGGTGTTGTAGGAGAAAAGGATTAACCATGCGGAACATTGGCGTCGTGGAGCGGTACCGCCGCTTCATGCCGGTTAGCGATCACTCGTGCATTATCACCCTGAATGAGGGCTCCACGCCCTTGGTGGAGGCGTATAATCTGCGCCGCGCCCTCGGCGAGGACATTGCGGTGTACCTCAAGTACGAAGGGCTGAACCCGACGGGCTCCTTTAAGGATCGCGGCATGACGATGGCCTTGACAAAGGCGGTCGAGGACGGCTTCAAGGGTGTCATTTGCGCTTCCACCGGCAACACGGCCGCTTCGGCCGCGGCCTACGCGGCCCGCGCGGGATTGACGTGCGCGGTGTTGATCCCCGAGGGGAAGATCGCGATGGGCAAACTGTCGCAGGCCATGATTCATGGGGCCAAGGTCATCCAAATTCGGGGGAATTTCGACGATGCCTTGAAACTGGTCCGCTGGCTTACCGAACAGCATCCGATCGCGTTGGTGAATAGCGTGAATCCGTACCGCATCGAGGGTCAAAAGAGCGCCGCCTTTGAGATTGTGGACGATTTCGCGGGATTCGCGCCGGACTGCCACATTCTGCCGGTAGGGAACGCCGGCAATATCACAGCGTATTGGAAAGGCTACAAGGAATACCGGGAAACGGGAGAGGCCCAGAACCTGCCGCGCATGTTGGGGTTCCAGGCGGCTGGCGCGGCCCCCATTGTCCTCGGCCATCCCGTGGAGCCGCACACCTTCGCCACGGCCATCCGCATCGGCAACCCCGCGAGTTGGACCATGGCGGAAGCCGCCCGCGACGAATCGGGCGGCCGTATTGACATGGTGAGCGAGGACGAAATTCGCGAGGCGTATAAACTGCTTGCTTCGACCGAAGGCGTGTTCGCCGAGCCGGCGAGTTGCGCGGGCGTGGCGGGGCTGATCAAGCTGGTGAAGGAGGGGTATTTCCGTTCCATCACCCCCGTGGCTGGATCCGCGCCGCGTGTGGTCTGCACCCTTACGGGCCACGGCCTGAAGGACCCCGACAGCGCGGTCAACAACGCGGAGAAGCCATTGACGGTCGACGCACGGGAGGATGCGATCCTCGAAGTCATGGGATTGGGCGAACTTCAACGGGTGGGGAGCTAACCACATGCAGTTCGGAATAGTTTTCGATGTGGACGGGGTGTTGGCGGATACCGAACGATTGGTGGCGCAAGCGAGCGTGGAGATGTTCTGGCAACTGTACGGCCGGGAAGTAACCGAGGAAGACTTCCGGCCCTTTATCGGCACCGGTCCCCATCGCTACGTGGAAGGAGTGGCGGAGAAGTACGGCATCGACATTGACGTGGAGGAGGCGGTGGCCGCCCGGCATGACTGTTTCATGAAGCTTTTGGAGTCCGGCGAGGACATCGGCTTCCCCGGCGCCTTGCCGCTCATCGAGGCGGCGGCGGACGAGCCGGAATGGCGTCTGGCGATCGCCACCAGCAGTCAGCGGCAAAAGGCCGAGCCTGCCCTCCAGGCTGCGGGCATCCCCATCGAGCTATTCGACGCCGTCATCACTGGCGACGTGATTACGCGCCGGAAACCGGACCCCGAGATCTATCTCTTGGCGGCCGACGCCCTTGAATTGGGGCCGCCGCAATGCGTGGGCGTGGAAGATGCCGTACAGGGAGTCAGGGCCGTGAAAGCCGCCCAGATGCAGTGTGTGGCCGTCACCAACAGTTTCCCCGCCTTCGAACTCCGCGAGGCCGACATGGTTGTGCCCTCCCTTGAAGACGTCACGCTGGACAAGCTTAAAGCCCTCCTTCTGGAATAAGCGTACGCCTTTCGCGTGACCGCCAATACCCTATTCGGAAGCCTCGTGGACGGGTGCTGCGCCCGCGTTTTTGCCATCCGCCCGTTGACGGGGGATCCCAGGAGGGTTCGCTCATGAACGATCAAAGCCGTCTGCTTGAGGTAATCCGCGTGCCCCGTCCCACGCCGTACGCCGCTATGTACGAACGCCAATGCGGCCGATGGCGGGACGTGGCGGAAGGTAAGGCGCCCCCCACCCTTTTTTTGCTGGAGCATGCGCCCGTGATCACCCTTGGCCGGGAAACGGATCCCAAGCATCTGCTCAAGACGCCTGAAGAGTACCGTCAGGCAGGCGTCGCGGTGGAGCGCATCGATCGCGGCGGTGACGTGACCTACCACGGGCCGGGGCAGTTGGTGGCGTATCCCATCCTCGACCTGAAAGCGTGGGACTTGTCCATCCGCGGGTACCTGCGCGCTCTGGAAGAGGTCATCATCCAAACCATCGCCGCCTATGGAATCCAAGGCCGCCGCGTCGAGGGATTGACGGGCGTATGGACAGACGAGGGTAAAATCGCGGCCATTGGCATAGGCGTGCGCAAATGGGTCACCTATCACGGGATCGCCCTGAATGTGGCTCCAAACATGGACCATTTCGGCCTCATCGTGCCCTGCGGCATCCCCGACCGTCCCGTAACCGCTCTTAACGCTCTTACCCAGCCGTGTCCCTCGCTGGACCGCGTAATGAATGTATTCGACCACACATTCCGGAAGGAATTCCGAATTGAGGGAGAAATACATCCCAAAACCAGTGCATTTTAATATTCAACGAGAATTGTATTTTCTAAAATCAGTGTGTTCCATTTGCGTTGTGCTTCGCAGGGTGATATACTTCCTATGTGACGAGCGAAAGAGGCTTCGGCCTCTGGAGCTTGATCACGCTAGCGGACGCCGTGTGACCCCGACACACTGGCGTCCGCGCTGTTTTGGGCTGGGGAACGGTGGAGGGGGGAAGAGGCGTCTAACAGGGTGTCCAAGAGCCTTGACCTCCGCGCCAATGGGGAGCAAGCGTGCTCGGGCCTTGGGCAATGACGCTCTTAGGGCTTCGCGCACCCCTCGAAGGGGAATATCCTTCTAATGTCGGACAAACAGCAATACATCGTCGAGCGTTTCACGGACGGCGGCTACGTGGTTCTTGAGCACGTGAGGGGGTCGTTTGAGGCGCCCGCGGCGTGGATCCCGCCAGACGCGCGGGAAGGCGACGTGCTAACGTGCGAGATTGAGCGTGATGGAGCGGAAAGCCGGTTGCGCCTCGTTATTGACCCTGAGGCGGCCCAAGAAAGGCGTTCGAAGCTTTCGGAGAAGCGGGCCAGGCTGAAGCGCGGCCCCAAGGGAGATGTGAACCTATGAGATGTTTGCGGAGGGTGCTGCTGGCGCTTTTTGCCGCCCTATGGGTGAGTTTTGTGGCCGATGCGCTCGAAGTCCATTTCATCGACGCCGGCCAGGCCGATGCCGTGCTTATTGGTACGGACGC
>JAWOFY010000022.1:0-16558 GCA_046497285.1 Candidatus Hydrogenedentota bacterium | reverse complement strand
AAACGGCGGAATGGCTTCCTCATCTTTTTAATATTCGCCCTATCACCCCCTTCTCGGACTGTCCACTAAAATGCAAAACCACAATTTCGAAAGATGCTAGTGAAGCTGACTCTACGCTGACTATGGTTACATACCATAGCTTCATATTGCAAGGGCAGATTGCCGGACAAAGAGTAGTCCCCAAACACAACCTCGGCGCTTCGGCTTAGGGACGCCACGAAGAATCAATTACTTAGCCGCAGTCAATTCGGCCATACCGCATGCGAGGACTGCAAACGCAACGGCCCCCCAAAAAGGGGGGCCGATATCATCTCCGCCATACTCCGAAAGATACGGTTGGAACGGGAACACCTATCAATACTTATCCTGTAGCACCCTGCCAAACGGGCGATCATAACGCCCAATGGTCCGTGGCCCATCGAGCGTAACCAACCACGAAGTTTCGCCGGGATACTTCTCAAAGGTGACGTGACCGTCCATATACAGGACATTGATTCCATTCACATGGGTGGACCCGCGCACTTGCGGTGTAAGGTGATCCCACATAAGAGGAATGTCGCTTTGCGCCCCCGCCCCAGCGGCGGGATTGTTGATGTCCGTGATGAGGAAGCGCTCGATGCCTTCCCGGAGCCGGTGGAGCGTGCGTCCTCCTCCAGCCTGGGTCCCCCGAAATCTTTCGGAAAACGTGAAGTCCTCATCGGAGGCGGCGCCATGGGAAGCTACACTCGCCTCCGCAAGTTCCAAAAGCGGCGTCCCTTCCCAGTCGGCCCCTTGAAACCGCCCGCCGGGACCGCGCCCTTCCGTGCCCGCCTTGGGTCCCAGAAGATTCTCCGCATCCGTGATCATCCAGCCGGTATAGTTAAAGGGCGACTTCAATAGCTCCTCGGGATCGATCTCGCCATTATAGTTACTGGTGGGCATGCCGGGGCGGCCGCGGTCGTTGGGAGGAAGTCCTCTGCTTTCATCATAACGCTCGAGGGGCGTCCCCGGCCGCGAAGGACACCACACCACGGTGAGGTCGGAGAGATACTCAGGGTATACCGACGGACCGTTGAAGATCATGCTGTCTGAAAGGTCACCGAACACGGTGAAAATCAGCCGCGGCGGGAAGCGTTCCCCCGGCGCCTCGTTGGCGTACATCTTAAAGGCCATGCCCATTTGTCTCAAGTTGTTTGCGCAGGAGGCGCGGCGCGCCGCCTCGCGGGCCCGGCTCAATGCGGGCAACAGCAGTGCGGCCAGAATGCCGATAATGGCTATCACCACCAGCAACTCAATGAGGGTGAAGCCTTGCGTCGTTCGTTGAGGCCACATACAATCCGACTCCTTTCAAGCGATTCGAGTAACGTCCAAGCCCCTTTGTCCCCTTTACCTATTTACGGATCTCCAACCACCACCCGACATCCGGCTCGGTTATCAAGCGATAGTTAGCGTTGGGAATGTCCGCTTCTTCCGCCAAATCCGTCAGGTCTTCCTTGGGACCGTCCCAACCTTCCGGCCGTTCGCGCTCCCCGGTATCCCACTGCAACCGCCGCTCGACCATACGCTCCCGGTCCTCGGGATCAAGCAATCGCCCAAAACCGCCGTGTCCAATGTACGCCACACCGCCAGGCTTGAGGACGCGGTAGGTCTCGCGCAACGCTTCAACTTTATCCGGGACGAATGGAATGGTCCCCCGGCTAAAGATGAAATCCGCGAAGTCGTCTTTGAAAGGCAAATCTTGCCAGTCTCCTTCGACAGGAATCACCTCTCCAGTCAATCCCGCCTCGTCCACCATCACACCAAGCAAACGCATGGCCCATGGATCGATGTCCACGGCGTAACCCGTCATATCCGTGCGTTCGACAAGCTCGATGAGAAACGGACTGCAACTGCTCCCGATATCGAGCGCGATGCCCTCCGAAAGATCGTAATCCGCAATCACTTGCCGCGCCATGGGCTCCCACATCGGCGCGCGGCTTCCCGTGGTGTGGCGTTCGTAGGCGGGGACCCTTTCCTTAAGCATCCCCACGTAGTCCTCCCCGGCGGCGCAGAAAGCCACGAATGAGGCGGAACCAATGAGCAAAACAATTCCAATCCGAGTGCGGTTCATTGAGGCCTCCTTTTGGGATGGCAAACACGGCTGCAACGTCACGAAGCTTTCTTGTACCATTGTCAGGTGAAACCATGCAAGCTCGGCCGTGAATTCAATAGCACAGCCGCTGAGTAAGCCCGCACTGTGCCGGGGATCTCGTATTCGCCGGTGTTGACAGCCACTCACCTGTAGGGCAGAGTATGGGCCCATTGACGACTCAAAGGAGAGAGACCATGGCGGACATGGCGCAACGTTTTTCCAGCAATCCCCTAATCACGCCAAGGAATGTGCGCCCGAGCGCGCCGGGCCTTGAAGTGGAGTGTGTGCTGAATCCTGGCGTGTTCCGTTACGAGGGCCAGACCGGGTTGGTGCTACGGGTGGCGGAGCGCCCGCCTGAGACCGAGCGCGAGATCAAGGTGCCCGTGCTAAGCCCGGCGGCGCCGGACGGGATCGAGATTCTGTCCTTTAAAAAGGATGACCCCGAACTAGATCTATCGGACCCCCGGCTGTTTTCTTACCACGGCCGGACCTATCTCACTACCCTGTCCCATCTCCGCCTAGCGTGGACCGAGAACGGCGCGGACTTCGCGATCGATGAGCGCGCGACGCTCATTGGCGAAGGGCCCTTGGAGAGCTTCGGCATTGAGGACTGCCGTGTCTCGGCGTTAGCGGAGGACTACGTGCTCACCTACGCGGCTGTGTCCCCGCGCGGCGTCGGCGTGAACATGATCCGCACCAGTGATTGGCGTGGCTTCCGCCGGGAGGGGATGATCTTCGCGCCGGAAAACAAGAATAGCGCTGTGTTCGAGGAGCCCATCGGAGGCCGGTATTGGGCCTTTCACCGGCCCAGCAACGTAAACTTCAAGGGCAACCACATCTGGGTGGCTTCCTCGCCGGACTTGCTGCACTGGGGCGGCCACGCGTGTATCGCCATGGTCCGGCCCGGTCAATGGGACGAAACCCGCATGGGAGCGGCAGCCGCGCCGGTGCGGACTGAGCATGGATGGCTCGCTCTTTATCACGGGGCCGACCGGCATAACCGGTATTGCCTCGGCGCGCTCTTGTTGGACCACTGGGATCCCACCCAAGTGCTGGCCCGTACCACGGATCCCATCATGGAGCCCACGGCGCCGTACGAACGCGAAGGCTTCTTCGGCGGCGTGGTGTTCGCGAACGGTCACGTGCTGGACGGGGATACGCTCACCATTTATTACGGGGCCGCCGATACCGTGGTGTGCGGGGCCTCGTTCTCGGTGCGTGAAATCCTCGCCAGTTTGGGCTATTGAAAACGCCCTGGCCAGGATCTTGTTGCAATGCCAATGCCGCCAATCCATAATGGAGATACATTATCGGCGGGGCGCCAACAGCACCTCGGGGCCGTGTGGGCCTGTTGCTAGCGAACACCCCAAGACAAAGATAAGGAGCCAAGACCGCTTTGAACGATCTACAACTGGGACGCGCCTTTCAACTTGTGATGCGCACCACACCCTACATTGGGTACCGCGCCCTGATCTACGGGCTTATCTGCTTGGGCGGTATTGTCTATCTCGCCATTCTGGGGCTCATTGGCTGGATCTTCGGCGCGGCGGCGTTTTGGGTGCTGCTTATCCTCACCGTCGGGCTCGGGGCCGTTCTTAACTTGGGCCGGCTTCTGGGAACCTATGTGCTCTACATGCTTCGGGCCGGCCATGTGGCGCTTATCACGGAATTGGTCCAGAAGGGAGAAATACCCGGCGGGGCTTCGCAGACCGCCTGGGCCAAGGAACGCGTCATGGGCTATTTCAAGGAGCTCAGCGTCCTAGCCTTCGTGGACCAAGTGGTCGAGGGTATCATCCGCGCCGTGAATCGCCGCCTAGTCAACGTGATGTCGGCATTGCCAGTTTCGGGCTTGGAAGGCGCGGGCAAGGCGGGCACGCGCATCGTGGATTTCAGCTTGAAATATGTGGACGAGGCCATCATCGCCCACACCTTCCGGACGGAAAATCCGAATGTGTATGATGCGGCGCGCTCCGGGGTGTTGCTGTACTGCGAGAGCTGGAAGGCGATTCTGAAAAACGCGGTGGTGTTGACGCTGCTCAGCTATATCTTTGTCATAGCCGCCACGGTCATGTTCCTCATCCCCTTTGGGGCTCTGGCCTTGCTGTTCGAAACGCAAGCGATACGATTTGTCCTTTTTGTCATGGCTGTATTTCTCGGCGTTGGCCTCAAATGGATCCTGTGGGACCCCATCGCATGCACTTCGACAATCCTTACTTTCCTACACGAGACCGAGGGCAAGGAGCCCAACCCCGAATGGGAGGAGCGAATCGAACAGGTGAGCAGCCAGTTCAAGGAGTTGAAGCAGCGGGCCACGGACAAGTATAAAGAATACACCGGCGGCGCAAGCGAGGAACCCCCTCCCCAACCGCCTGAAACCGAATGAACGCATCTGCCTGCGAAAAGACCGGCAATCACGAGTCGCGGAAAGGAAACCCAATGGAAATACACGTTCCAGCCGGACACCTCCGGCACGTAGTAATGTTTAAGTTCAAACCTGAGACCACCCAAGCTCAGATTGAAGAAATCGAAGACGGTTTCCGCGCAATGTGTGAACGCATTGACGCGGTCCAAGGCTTCGAATGGGGCCGTGACATCAGCGTGGAGAACCGTAACCAGGGATTTTCTCACTGCTTCATCGTTACTTTTGCGGACGAAGCGGGACGGGACGCTTATTTACCTCATCCCGAGCACCGCGCTTTTGTGGAAGAGCTTAAGCAGGTGGTCGAGGACATCCTCGTGCTCGACTACTTGGCTTCCACATAACGAAGCCAAGAGCGGAATCCCCGGCATCCCGTTGTGGGATTCCGCTCCGTGCATTATTCTTTCAAAAACTACTCCTCGTTATTCTCTTCTTCCTCCGGAACCTCGCGCCTTACGGTATACTGGAGGCTTCGGGCGCGCCATTCAGCCAAAGCGGCTACAGCGGCGGCTTCGATATCCCGATCTTTTGCCGCTAAGTCCCGCGCCTCGTTTGTAAGGCGGGTCACCTCGTGCAAAAGCCAATTGCCCCGTATATGCATGTCCGCGCCGCTGTCGGCGCTTGTCAAATACCGGGATTGGTGTTCGCTGGTCCGGTCGAGCAGCTCTTGGAGCGGCTCAATAAAGGGCTCTCCAGCCTCTTCTTCCAGAACACATAAAGCTCTGGCAAGGCGGTGCAAACCGGCTATAGCCGGGGCGGCGATACGCCGTTCAAGATTGCCCGACTGCCATTGTTCTTCAAGGTAAGGGAAAGCCCGGAGAAGGCTGAAAAACTGTAAGCGTTCCGGGTGGCCGCCATTGTATTCAAGAAAGGTTTCGACAAGTTCCACGAACTCCTCGGAAAGACGCTCCACCACCTCTTCCGAATCAAGAAACGCCTGCGCCTCCTCCCGCACCACGTTCGCCGCGGCGGGCCCAAAAACGTTTCCTTCTTCGCCGGTAATATAGTGGGGCTCAGGACGCGCGGTCAACGTGACAACACCTTCCTCCACGGCCGGCGCAGGCAACGGGTTATTGTGGCCATCATAGTAGGCCAGCCCCGAGACATCCCCCAGCTCAAGTTCGGCTTCTTGTTCTCCCTCCGCGCTCCAAATGGTCAGAAGCCAACCGTTACCCCGGCGAAACACAAGGGCGTACACGGGATGATTCGTGCCCCATTCCCCAATATACGCCGCGCCCTCCAGCCGGTGGACCAGAGCGCTGAGATAGGCATATGCGTCAATGAATTGGCCCTCTTCGTACAATGCGGGCGCATTCAGATGGGTTAACTCCACTCCCACGCTAATGTTGAGCAGTAGTTGGCGGACCAGTTCGGGGCCACTCGGCCGCTCGTCTTCATTCCCGCCATCACCTAACAGCACGGAATCAACCGCGTTGAGCTGCATCTGCTCGAAACCGGCCTCCTCTGCAGCAGAACGAAATGCTCTCAGATCGTTGCGATGAGGCGCGGAGCGTTCGATAACAAGCCCGCTTATATGACGGCCAGCGCCGTTCCGCAACACCGGCCCGACTTCGGCCGTTTCCGAGACCACCGCCGCAATGGGCGTACGGCCGCCGCCCCGGCGTATGGCGTCCACCAGTTCGCTGAACCTATCTAGGTCTGTGTCTGCTGGGATATCCCAACGCCGAATCGACTCCGCGTGATTCGCCGCGAGGCCCTCAATATCCTCCGGCGAGACGCCATCCGTCGTCACCGCAAGGGTGGCCGGGACGCCCGCCTTGCGCGCGTACTCGAGGCGCTCGTCGAGTTGGGAGGCGGTCATGGACAGGCGCAGCGAATGAACCGGTATACTGCGGGCCGCCATGAACTGCTGGCGCGTAGCGGTGCTTAAGCCAATCCCGAGAGACGCCGCAGTTGGGGCAAGAGGACGGTCCACCCGAAAGAATTCGCGTGAAGCCGAGGCAAGCTCCTCCTCCCCATCCACCAGCGCGATCTCCGCTTCGAAGCGGCCGCGCGGCGCGGGAAAGTCCTTAACGGTCACCCATTTAGGCCTTGCGGAGCGCAGTTCGACCGCGCCGAGATCGTTTCGGCTGGTGGGATAGGTGTCGCTATGAATGGCCACATGAAGTTCCGCCTCCACCGTCTCATCCGAAACCAACTCGATGACCAATGGTTCATCCGAAAAGACAAAAGGGAGAGGTTGATCGGGGGCCAACTGCACATCCACGGCCGCCGTGGCGCCCAGAATGACGCCAAGCACCCAAGCCATGTTCATAAGGCAACCAAGAATGGATTTGTATTGCGCTCCGCGCCGATGGTTGTGGCGGGCCCATGACCGCTATAAACCTGAGTGTCATCGGGGAGCGGGAGGAATTTGTGCCGCAAGGTGTTCATAAGCGCGTCCGGATCGCAACCCGGCAGATCCGTCCGGCCCACTCCGGCCTGGAAGAGAACGTCGCCGCCAAATATGTAGCCGTCGCCCAACAGGGCGATATGCCCGGGGGAATGGCCCGGCGTGAACAAGACTTCCAAGGTCTCTTCGCCGACGGTGATGGTGTCGCCTTCATCGAGAAAGCCGTCGGGGTCCGGACTCGGCGTAAACACCACGCCGAAGAGCGCGCCTTGTTCCACCACGGAGCGCAACATGGGCAACTCGGCTTCATGGCATAGCAGTGAGGCCCCCGTAGCCTCCTTCACCGCGCCATTCCCTCCGCAATGGTCCCCATGACAATGGGTGTTGACGACATGACGCACCGTGAACCCCTCCACACTGTCCAGCACGGCGGGCGAAGGTTCACCAGGGTCAATAACCAATGCTTCGTTCCCCGATTTGAGAACGTAGCAATTCGTGGCAAAGGGCGTTAAGGTATAGGTTTCGATTTCCACTTGATTGCTCTCCATAATGTATTCTCATCCTACATGCCACGGCCTGTGCAGTCAACTTGACGCCGGCTTCTTATTACGTAAAGTAGCCAATGGGCGGGGACGCCCAAGCGGTATGTTCTGGTTTGCCGAAGGCGTATGGTAGGATAGCCGCGCCGCAACGGTCGGGAAGGAGAATCGGACATGGATCGGCGAAGTTTTGGGGAAGTGTGCCGGGTGCGGAGCGTGAGTTGGGGCACGATGATGATCGAGTACCTCTATCCCCACACGGTGCGCACGATGGCGCGAGCGGGCTACGATTGGCTTTGGATTGACAATGAGCACGCCCATTTCTCGTTGGAGCGGGTGCAGGAGGCGGTGCGAACAGCGGAGGACGTGGGGATCGCGACCATCCTGCGGGTGGCGGACAGCGTGTACAGCCTCGTAGCGCGTGGGCTCGATCTCGGGGTGGACGGGTTGTTGTTGCCGCGGGTGGAGACGCCGGATACGGTGCGCCGGATTGTGGACGCGGCCCGGTTCCCGCCCGACGGACGGCGGGGCTTCGGCATCCGCCCCAGCGTGTATGGGGATTGGGCGATTTCGATGAAGGAGCGTATCGAAGACCAAAATAACAATCGGTTTCTCTTCATTCAGGTGGAAAGCGAGCGGGGCGTGGAAAACCTGGAGGCGATGTTGGAAGAAGCGGACGGCCAAGTGGACGGCGTGTTTTTCGGCGCGGCGGATTATTTGATGGACATTGGCCAGCCCGACGCGTTTGATTCCGTGGAATTGGACGAGGCGGCGCGGGAAGTCGCGGAGCTTTGTGATCAATTCGGCATCGCCAGCGGGACTCTCGCCTTCACCGTGGAGGACGCCCGCCAATGGCTCGAGCGCGATTACAACCTCATCGCGTACGGGTTTGACGACGCGTTCATGGCCCAGGCGGCGCACGCGGCCCGCCGCGCATTGACCGCGCTCGAATAAAGTTTGCGCGCTATGGCCTCAGCCCCAGACATGCGACGCAAAACTCCACATGGAGCCGAAATAGTTGATTCAATAAGCGACCGCGTTAGCGGCCAAATGCTTATCATGTCAAGAGAGATAACGAGACAATGTCTTCTTGCCGGGCCTCTCCATGAAGAAGGAAGTACATGGCCATGAACACGGCTCAGATGATTGATCGGTTGCGGGAGGATCCCGCCATTCAGCGGAACCTTACGGCGTGGCGCGTGGAGCCGGCGCGGCCGGCGCGGCATGGGCCGTTCCCGGACGGGATGGATCCACGGTTGCGCGCCGCGCTCGAAAAGAAAGGTGTGCATCAACTCTACACGCACCAGGCGCAAGCCGTCGAGGCGGTATTAGAGGGCGAGCACGTCTGCGTGGTCACGCCGACGGCGTCGGGCAAGACGCTTTGCTACAACGCGCCCGTGCTCAACACGCTGCTGAGCAACGCCAACAGCCGCGCCCTGTACCTCTTCCCTACCAAGGCCTTGTCGCAGGATCAGGTGAGCGAGTTGCAGGATACCGTGTCCGAACTCGACGTGCGGATCGGCGCGTATACCTTCGACGGCGACACCCCGGCGTCGGCCCGCAAGAGCATCCGCAACGCCGGGCATATCGTGGTGACCAACCCGGACATGCTCCACACCGGCATTCTCCCCCATCACACGATTTGGATGAAGCTCTTCGAGAATCTGAGCTATGTGGTCATCGATGAATTGCACCATTACCGGGGCGTTTTCGGCAGCCACCTCGCCAACACGGTCCGGCGGTTGAAACGGATTTGCGCGTTTTACGGCGCGTCTCCCCAATTCATCTGTTGTAGCGCCACTATCCAGAATCCCAAGGAGATGGCCGAAGCCCTCATCGAGGAGCCCGTGCGGCTCGTGGACGACAACGGCGCGCCGGCGGGCGAGAAGCATTTCCTGTTCTACAATCCACCCGTGGTGGATGCGGCGCTGGGCATCCGGCGCTCGGCCGTAAAGGAAGCTGCCCGGCTCACCACCCAGTTCTTGTCACGCGATATTCAGTCCATCGTCTTCGCGCGGAGCCGGTTGCGCGTCGAGATCCTCACGACGTATATCAAGGACGCCGTCCGTAAGCTAGGTAAGAACGCCAAGCTCGTCCAAGGGTATCGCGGCGGCTACTTGCCCACCGAGCGCCGGGCCATCGAGAAGGGGCTGCGCGACGGCGACATTATGACGGTGGTGAGCACGAACGCCCTGGAATTGGGTATCGACATCGGCAGTCTCGATGTGTGCATCATGACCGGCTACAGCGGGAGCGTGTCGAGCACGTGGCAGCAAGCGGGTCGTGCCGGTCGGCGCAGTTCGATGTCCCTGGTGGTGTTGGTGGCGTCGAGCGCACCGCTGGATCAGTACATTATCAGCCATCCTGAGTATTTCTTCCAGCAAGCCCCCGAAGCCGGCACAGTCGACCCGAACAACCTCATCATCCTTACCAGCCACCTCAAGTGCGCCGCATACGAGCTGCCCTTCAAGGACGGGGAACGCTTTGGGGTGGACGCCGCCTCGACCAATGAGATCCTGGAGTATCTAGCGGAGCACCGCATCTTGCGTCACGTAAAGGATAAGTGGCATTGGAGCAGCGAATCGTATCCCGCCGAAGAGGTGAGTCTGCGCACGGCGGCGCCGGGCAACGTGGTCATCCTGGACACGAGCCGAAATGGGCAGGTCATTGGTGAGGTGGACCTGTTCGCGGCGCCCATCGAAGTGTATCGCAACGCCATCTATCTTCACCAGAGCGAGCAGTACACCATCGACCACCTTGACCTTGAGGATCGCAAGGCTTACGCCCGGCCCGTGGACGCCGACTATTACACGGACGCGCAAATTAAGGTGGACCTCAAGGTCATGGACACGTTTCAATCCGAGGCCTTGGGGGCGGCGGCCAAGAACCGGGGCGAAGTGAGCGTGACGTGGTTGCCCTCCATATACAAGAAGATCAAGTTCGGCACGCATGAAAATGTGGGCTGGGGGGAGATCGATTTGCCCGAATCCACCATGCATACCACCTCGTATTGGATCGATTTTCCGGAGGATACCGCTCAACGCCTCGCGATCCCGCAAAAGGAACTTGGCGAGGCCTTGCACGGACTCGCCAACACGTTGCGGCAAGTCGCGCCGGTGCAGGTCTTATGCGATCCCAAGGACATCCGCGCCATGGGCATGCTGCGCGCCCCTTTCTCCGAGGCCCCCGCCATCTATCTCTACGAGACCTACCCCGGCGGCGTGGGCTTCAGTCTGAAGTTGTACCAGCATCACGAACGCCTGCTCGAAGCCGCCATCTCGCTCATTAGCGAATGCGGTTGCCAAGAGGGATGCCCAAGCTGCGTGGGCCCTGGTTTAGAGGTGGGCGGCTCCGGCAAGCAGGGCGCGCTGAACCTGGCCCGCATGGCCCTGGGCCACACCGAACCCTCCCACTCTTCCCCCGCGGCGGCGCCGCCCCATTCATAGGCGGTTCCCGCATCGAAGGGGGAACACACCGTACCGCCGGCATCTTGCCGGCATAATAGATCGCCTTCCAGGCGGCTTCCGAGTGCCGGCAGTAAGGCAACCGGGGCAGGGGGACGTCAGCGGTCCTTTGCGCCTTGGCGGCTTTGCGTGCGGCCGGGCCTCATCTCACGCCAAGCTGCTAAGCCGCCAAGATACTATTGCCGTTGCCCCTATCCTCGAAAGACAATGTCGGGCGATTCTCTGCGCCTTTGCGTGCGATTCAGCGCCGCCGCAAGTTGATGTTCCATTCGCCGCCATGGTACCGTCTTCTCATTGTTAACCCGAAGTCTCAAACAAGGAGGAGATGACAATGAAGCACGCCATTTCGATGAGCAAACGTCCCGCATTCGCCGAAAGCAATAACGAGGACCCACCGCAAGAGATTGAATACATTCTGTGGCCTTTCTCGTTCCTTTTGAAGGGAAAAGAACCTGAAGTGGAATAAGAAAGCCGTTACTCCGGCGCCGTTATCCCCGGATGACGGCTCCGGTCAAGTAAAGCGGACGGAAGGAAACAACATGCCCCTAGATCGCACTCACCCCGAAATCGCCTTCGCCATCGACGCCGCGCGCCAGGCGGGGTTGTTGGTCAAGACCATTGAACAGGAACTGGTCACGCCCGCGATGACCAAGGACGACCGCAGCCCCGTCACGGTGGCGGATTACGCCGCGCAGGCCGTGGTGGCCTCCATGTTGGAGCGCGCCTTTCCCAACGACGTCTTAGTGGCGGAGGAAGACTCCAAAGCCTTGCGGAACGCAGAGAACAGCGAGACGCTTGAGACTGTGACGCGTTTCACGAGTGCGCTTCTCCCCCACGCCACGCCGGACACGGTGTGCGCCTTGATAGATCGGGGCGGAGGCGAGCCCGGCGGCCGGTTCTGGACCCTGGACCCCATCGACGGGACGAAGGGCTTTCTGCGGCGAGAGCAATACGCAGTCGCACTGGCCTTGGTCGAGAACGGCGAGGTCCGCATCGGCGCGTTGGGATGCCCAAACCTCACGCCGGGCGGCGTGGACGAACCCGGGGGGCCGGGCTCGTTGCTCATCGCCATGCGCGGCCAGGGTTGTTGGGTGACGCCACTCAACGATCCGGAAGCGCCTCTTGACCGGCTGACGGTGTCCAGCATAGAGTCTCTAAAGGACGCACGCGTGCTTCGGTCCGCCGAGGCGGGGCACACGAATGTTAGCCAGTTGGATCAGCTCTTGGCTCACATGGGCGTGACCGCCGGTCCCGTCTGCATGGATAGCCAAGCCAAGTACGCCATGCTCGCGGCGGGCCAAGGCGACCTCTTGTTTCGCCTCCTCTCCCCCAGGCAGCCCGATTACCGCGAGATGATCTGGGATCAAGCCGCCGGCAGCTTGGTGGTCGAAGAGGCGGGGGGCGCTGTCAGCGACCTTGACGGAAAACGGCTGGACTTCACCCCAGGCCGGACGCTCGCCCGCAACCGGGGTGTTGTCGCCAGCAATGCTTTGTTACACCAACCGGCCCTGGACGCCATTAAGCAAATGGGGATCTGATGATAAACTTGGAGGCAATCACCAACTGGCTCGAAACCCCGGGGATCCGGCGCGCGGGCGTGACCCTTGCGGTCTTGTGGATATGCTTCTGCTCCCTGTTCTATTTCGCGCGCTTCACTGCTCATTTGCTCGAAACGCACCCCGACGCAATGGAGCCCGTGCTCAAGGTAATGTATATCGAAGGCGAAGAGCAAGCTGAGCGAGAGCTGGAAGAGGAATATTAAAAGACGAAAACTGCGGCTGATTCACTTGTAGGATGGTCTTTATTCAGGGGGGAGGCGTAGATTACCATTCTCCAGCGTCAGCATGCGGTGACTCAAGCGGTGGAGCATGGCGTGATTGTGGGATGTGATAATCATGGCCTGGGGCAACTCGGCGAGTAAGGCCTCGACCCGCGTTTCGGCCTCGGGGTCTAGCCCGGCGGTGGGCTCGTCAAGCAACAGGGCATCCGGCTTCATCGCCAACACCCCTGCGAGCCCCACCAAGCGTTTTTCGCCAAAGGACAGCCGGTGGGTGATCCGCTCGGCGAAGCTATCCAGCCCGACTTTCCCCAGTGCTTTCCTGGCGCGCTGCCGGGCTTCTTCCGGCGGTTTTCCCAGGTTCAACGGGCCGAAAGCCACGTCTTCTAGCACAGTGGTGCAGAAAAGTTGGTCGTCGGGATCTTGAAACAGCATGCCAACCCGGCGGCGCACGGGCAGAAAATCGGCGTCACAAGTCGGAGCAACCCCCAAAACGCGCAACACCCCGCCCGTCAGGGGGAGTAGCCCGACAATTGCTTCAAGCAAGGTGGTCTTGCCGCTGCCGTTCGGTCCGGTAATGCCTATGCGTTCGCCTTGGCCCCATTCCAAGTTTATTCCTTGCAACACCGGCGCCTCGCCGCCGTAGGCGAAGCTTGCGTCCTCCAGAAGGGCCACCGGCGTGTCCGCGTGGATGTCAGCCGCCACGTTCATACCTCATAACGCAACCCACCATGCTATTGTAGTCCATGCACAGCCTATCGCGGCGAACCCCCAGTCCCAACGCTGAAGCCGCGCGTGTTCCGGCCACGGAAAGCGTCCCTGAAAGCCGCGGCATTTCATGGCGGCGAGCACCCGCTCGGAGCGCTCAAAACCACGCATCAGCAGATTGCCCACAAGCACTCCTGTCACGCGCAATGTGTGCAGATTAAAACGCGCTTCAAAACACCGCACGCGCAGAGTCCGCCGCATGCGCTGGATTTCCTGCTCGAATACCGCGAGATAACGGACGGTGAGAAAGGTCAACAACGCCAAACGCCTGGGCATCCCTAAGTGGCTGAGCGCCGCGCACAATGCCGGCAAGGTCAACGTCCCGAGCAGGGCCATGAGGAGTAGTACCGCCGTGTTCGCTCGCAAGGCGATTATGGCTGCATCCCGGGCCCCTTCAAGAGAGTAGCTCCATGGCCCCCAGCTAAACACAGCGTGGCCGCTCACGCTCCACGGAAGAATAGCAAGCAGCATGGCTGCGAAAAGATTAGCGGCTGCAAGCCGTCTCCAAGGACGGTAGACAACTGCCCAGCATCGGCCGAGCGTGAAAAGCCCCAACGCAAACGCCGTCACAACCGCCACGCCCGCCCATGCGGGCGCCAGCACGGCGGTAAAAGATAAGACGAATGCGGCCACAACTCGAACGCGCGGATCCAACGCGTGGAACGAGCCATTGAGTGAAGGTGAGGGCTCCTGTTGGTCAACCATGGGTAGGTGAGGGGAATCAGGCTCTACATCGTGGAGGCGGCTCCAGCTGCCTTCCACTTCGATCACGATTTCTTGCGTCCGCCAAACCATTGCCGGGCGAACACCATGATACCAAACACACCAACGATATACCCCATTCCCCCGAGAATGTCCTGGACCCGGCGCCGTTCGGAGAGCGCGTCGACGTCTTCACGCAACTGTTGGATCGGCCGCGAGACGGTGTCCTGGAGCACGGTCCGTAGCGCTTCTTCGTCCATTGCGGCGGCGGCTTCCCGCTCCGGAGCATCCGCTTCTTCATCCGGCTGGGCGTTGTTGTCCGCATCCGGCCCTGGCGGCAATGTGTTGGGGAGTTCGGCGGCGGCCACGGTGAACGTGTCCCGGTGTCCATCCGGCAGAGCGATTTCCAACACGTGATCCTGACGGACCTCGGGGTGGTAGTGGAACTCCCCCTCCGCGTTGGTTTGCGCCTCGCCGAGGAGTTCGCCATCGGCGCTGAGCACGCGCAACGTGGCGTCACTCAGGCGCTCGCCGCCCACCCAATAGGCATAGCCTGTGATGTGATCACCGTCGACGGTGGCGAAGATGCGCAGCCCATGGGCTTCCGCGGCGGGCGCTAGGGACAGACCGGCCACCAACACAGCAAGAAACGCCGCCAGGATCGCCCATTGTTTGGGGTAAGGAATATGGGATTGTCGTCTGTTATGCATGAGCTGGAGCCATTTCAAGCCATTTGGATTTCGCTTTCGACAAGAACGCCACCGCGGATCCTGTCACGGCGGCCTCCACCCCCACAAGGGGCAAATACCCGAGGAACACATAGTGGCCCACGGTGGCGAACCCTTCCCCAGCCAGGCTGATGGTGAACGCCAGAATGAGCGCGCCCAGCCCAATCCCCGCGGCGCCCGCGGCCGCCCCCACAGCGAAGCTTCGGCCCCCGTGGGTGAGCCAGGGACGAAGGAGGTAATAACAGCACACCGCCGGCGCGCCCATAATAACCGTGTTGACGCCCAAAGCGGTGAGCCCTCCCACTCCGAACAGGGCGGCCTGAAGCAGGAGCGCCACAAAAACAGCGGGTAATGCGGCCCAACCCAGGATGAGTCCCATCAGGCCGTTCAAAACCAGATGAATGCTGACAGGCCCCAAAGGGATATGCGCGAGCGATGCCGCAAAGAAGGCCGCGGAAAGCACCGCGGATTGGACAATGCGATCGTCATCAAGCCGCCGCAATCCCACGGCTACCCCGCCAGCCGCCAATACGTAACCGGCGGCCAGCACGGGGGCGGGAAGAACGCCTTCGGCAATGTGCATGGTGCGTGAGGTATCCCTGTGACTCAGGCTGGCAGCAGTTATTCCATGTCGTAGGTGTGAACCCACATCACCGCCCCGTGGCGGATAGGGGCCATTTCTCCCTGCGAATTCTCGACTTCAGCGTCCCCTTCGAGCGTGACGGAAAAACCCCACCAGCCTTCACGGGGAATGGCGTAGGCAAACACGCCATTGGCGTCCGTCTTCACGACTTGGCCCATGAAAGCGTCGCCCGGGAGTTCCACGCCGTCCACGTTATTGTACTCAATCCTCACCGACGCCCCGGACACCGGCTCCCCCTCATGGCGGACTACACCGCGGAAGATGTTACCGGCCCAGAGCCCATAGGGGCGGGACAGCGGATCGATTTCAAGGGGCGCTCCCACGCTGGCGTCCCAGCCGCTGTAGGCGCCGAGACTGTCCACCACCACCTTCAGGTGATATTGACTGACCACGCCGCCGTGGCCTTCGCGCGGCGTTGTGTCAAGAAAGAATACATGCGCGCCCGGCTCCGCGATCTCATACTCGGCGGTGAAGGCCTGCCGTTCATCCACCTCGGTGGTCTCAAGCGCCCCGGTCAGATCGGTTTCCTCGCCATCCAGCAGAAGCCCAAAACGTTCTGGGGAATCCATGTTCATCACTGGTCCGTTCGTGATGGGATGGGTATACATAATCTCAAACTCCACCGTGTCACCCGGCTCGGCCATGTCGGTCGAGGGAACCATGAGGTGCATATGGGCGGAAGCAGCGGGCATGAAAGCAATGGCGAGAATGACGAGAATCAGAGGGTTCGGACACAGCTTCGACATGATGATTGTCCCTTTCGCAAAAAACGGTTTGCCGGGTGAGTAAGGGGGGAACGCCAAGCGAGAGCGCTCCTTACATATCCAGAAGTGTAGAATAAGAATAGCATAGGGCGGGCAAGATTTCAATAAGCCGAGTCGATAACGCAGATTGCGTATAAGACAGATGCGCACGGGGTTCTCTGACGTGGAAGTGAAGACACTCCGCCAAGTATAATGTGCCTATTAGAGGAACATGCGTTGAAGATGACGGGAAGAAGGGCGCCTTCTTTACCCTTTTCTTTGTCCAGTAAGGCGCCCCGTCCTGCGGTTGGA
>JAWOFY010000474.1:0-13900 GCA_046497285.1 Candidatus Hydrogenedentota bacterium | reverse complement strand
GATACGCCCGATCCCGAGTGCGACATCAACATTGTGGCGAATGAAGCCCGCGAAGCTCGGATTGACCTCGCCATGTCCAACTCGTTAGGGTTTGGGGGCCACAACAGCTCGCTCGTTATAGCGCGATATGAATGAGGCGAAGGGGGACGAGGCCGTCGAGCGCGTCTTGCAACATCTGGGCGTGCAGGTTAGGGACGAGACCCTTATCGAGCAGGCCTTGACCCACTCGTCTGTCACGGCTCAAGGCGACTTCCCGGGCCGGGACTACGAGTCGCTCGAATTTCTGGGAGACGCCGCCCTTGGGCTTGCCGTGGCGGATTATCTGCTTGAGCAGCTTCCCGGCCGGTCGCCCGGCGAGTACAGTCAGATGCGCGCGCATGTCGTGAACAGGCGCCGATTGGCCGAGGTTGCACAGCAAATCGAGTTGAACCCGGCCATACGGCTGGGGAAAGGGGAAGAGCAAAGCGGAGGACGCAACCGGCCGGCTTTGCTGGCGGATTGTGTGGAGGCGCTCATCGGGGCGGTCTATCTGGATCAAGGCTGGGAAACGGCATCGGCCATGGTCCGGCGTCTTTTCGCGGGGCATTTCCGGGAAGCGTTGGAGCAGCCCTTGGACTGGGACTATAAGTCCAGGCTTCAGCAGTATTGCCAAGGTGAACAAAAGGGGCTTCCGGAATTTCGCGTCATCTGGGAAGCAGGTCCCGACCACCGCAAGGAGTTCGAGGTCGAGGTCATCATCGCGTCTCAAGCCTTGGGACGCGGCATGGGCTCTTCCAAGAAAGAGGCCGAACAAAATGCGGCTCGGGCCGCTCTGGAGGCCATGGGCGTGTACCGAGGATAAGGGGAACACGCCCCAACTGCAGTATCTGTCAACGCAATTGTTTGTTTAGGGGAATCCTATGCGCCTTTGCCACTCTACCCGAAAGGGCAGGAGTGCAGAGGCGCGGAAGGGTTCAAGGGTGCGCAACTAAGGAGAGCGACTTATGGTGAGTTTCTTGTATGTCTCGATTGTCGCGGCCGCAGCCGCGCTCGCGTTTGTGGTCTATCTGGCGCGTTATGTGCTCCGGCAATCTCAAGGCACCGAGCACATGGCGAAATTGTCCTCCATGGTGCAGAAGGGGGCCATGGCATTTTTGCAGCGGGAATACCGGTACATCGGCGTTTTCGTGATCATTATCTTTCTGTTGCTCACGACTATCGGCTTAGTGGACGAGGAGCTGCAATTGAGCTGGAAGACGGGGGTCGCTTTTGTCGTGGGCGCGCTGGCTAGCGGCTCCGCCGGGTTTCTCGGCATGTACATCGCGACCCGCGCCAATGCGCGCACGGCCGCGGCCGCTGAGTCTGGCGGAGTGCGCTACGCGCTGAACGTCGCCATGAGCGGCGGGGCCGTGATGGGACTGGGCGTCGTTGGCGTGGCCTTGCTCGGCTTGGTGATTGTCTTCTGGCTATTCAACGGTGATCCGGTGATTGTCAATGGATACGCCATGGGCGCTTCGCTGGTGGCCCTGTTCGGCCGCAGCGGCGGCGGCATCTTCACGAAAGGCGCCGACATGGGCGCGGACCTCGTGGGCAAGGTCGAGGCGGGCATCCCCGAGGACGATCCCCGCAACCCGGCCGTGATCGCCGATAACGTCGGTGACAATGTGGGCGACGTGGCCGGCCTTGGCGCCGATCTTCTGGAGTCGTTCGTTGGCTCGATCATCGCGAGCTTGGCGATTGCATACGCCATGATTCACTACACAGACCAAGCACTGAGTGGAGAGGCGGCTGAGTTCCTGCGCGCCTTCCCGTTTATCCTCGCTTCGGTGGGAATCTTTGCTTCGATTATAGGCGTGTTGTTCGTCAAACGGTTCGCCCAGTCCAATCCCCAGCAGGCCTTGATGAATGGCACGTATATTAGTGCGCTGTTAACCCTCATCGGCATCGGCGCATTCGCCTACTACTGGGGCGAGTCTTTCGCGCATCCCGACCGGGAAGGCGTCACGGTGGAATGGTGGGGTCCCTTCCTTGCGGCCGTGCTGGGTATTGTGGCCGGTTCTCTCGTGGGATTCATCTCCGAGTACTTTACGTCCAGCAAGTATAGCCCCACCAAAGGCATCGCCAAAGCCTCCCAGTCTGGCCCGGCCATCACGGTTACCGAAGGCACGGCCGTTGGCATGCAGAGCACGGTCGTTCCGCTTCTCGTTTTGGCCCTAGCCGTTGTGTTGGCCTATTGGCTGTGCGGCGTATACGGCGTCGCCGTAGCGGCGCTGGGCATGCTCGCCACGACGGGCATGGTCGTGGCTGTGGACTCCTACGGTCCCATCGCGGATAATGCCGGCGGCATCGCCGAGATGAGTCACCTGGATCCCAAGGTGCGCGAGATCACCGACGAACTCGACGCCGTGGGGAACACTACCGCCGCTATTGGCAAAGGTTTCGCCATCGGCAGCGCCGCCTTTACCGCGATTGGCTTGTTGAGCGCCTACATGCTGGCGACCGGGCTGTCGCCGGCGGACGTAAGTCTCCTGGATCCCCAGGTCCTGGCCGGGGTACTTATCGGCGCCATGCTTCCGTCGTTCTTCTCCTCCATGCTATTCCGGGCCGTGGGCCGGTGCGCAGACATGATGATTATGGAGGTGCGGCGTCAGTTTGAGAGCATCCCCGGCTTGCGCGAGGGCAAGGAAGGCGTCCTCCCCGAGAGCACGACCTGCGTGGATATCGCCACCCAGGGCGCCATTCGCGGCATGCTGGTTCCAGGAGCGCTGGCGGTGCTCGCCCCCATCCTCATGGGAAGCCTCCTCGGGGCCGACGCCCTCGCGGGCATGCTGGTGGGCGCCATTGCGGCTGGTGTGATCCTTGGCCTGAGTTCGGCGAATTCCGGCGGCGCCATGGACAACGCCAAGAAGTACATCGAGGAAGGCAACTACGGCGGTAAGAACTCCGAAGCGCACAAGGCCGCCGTGGTGGGCGACACGGTGGGCGATCCTCTGAAGGACACCGTGGGGCCGTCCATTAACATCCTCATCAAGCTCATGAGCGTGGTGAGCTTGGTGTTGGCGCCCCTGTTCGGATAACCCGAACGCGCACAGTACACTGCTGAATCAGACACCGCCCCGCGCGGCTCCTCCTTTCGAGGAGGGTGCGGGGCGGTGATTCTTGTTTATCTCGGGGAGCTAATTACACTCAGGTCCGGTTGCGCCGCAAGGAAAGCCGAATGGTCTCCCCTTCATGCTCCAGCTTGGCCTCGTCCACCATCATGGACACAAGCCCGAGGGCGCCGGCCTCTTCTGTATTGCCCATCAATTGCCAGTAATAGTCTTCCAATTCGGGCTGGCGGTGTCCCCGGAGGTGGGCGCGCAGTTGATGAAGCGTGCTCGGGGTGATGCCGGCGCCTTGGAATGTGAAGTCGAGGGTATACGCTGCGTCAGTCAGAGTGTAGTTAAGCTCGAATTGGGGACATTCCAACACGTAGACAAAGTAGGTGACAACTTCGTCAATGATTTTCGATAGTTTCTTTACTTCGTATCTCATATACTAACCCACTTTCGGTGGAGGGGCGCTATCGTTTAAACGCGTCAATAATCGGGGCAAGAAAGGCCGCGACAAAACCACCCGCGAATCCATTGTTATAGAGATTAACGCCCCCATGCAATATCCCAACATTCATGACCACAGACAAGTGGCATGCGCCCGCGAGAACACCGGCCCATACGCCGTAATGACCGGCGATAGGGGCTAGGGTGGTGCCGAACAGGCCTGTCATCACCAGTTCGGTTGCGCCTCCGTCCCATGTCTTAAAAAGCGAGGCGATAAACACCCCCGCGAGAACCGGCAGACTATTGCGCAGGTGTTTGCCAAAGGCGGAGAATCCCACCACTGTTAGGACGCCGCCTATCACCGGCCCGTTAAAGGGTCCGCCCAACACAATGGCGAACCCTGTGGCGGCTAGGCCCATAACCCCCATGTTAATGAAAACGGCGGCGTGATTGCCAATCACGGTGAAATCGCTCACCAATCGCCCCGACGAGGCGTGGATGTTTGAGAATGCGGCGCGTAGCGTGGCGAAATCGCTTCGGCTTAACCACAACCCCAAGGCGATGAGCAAGAGAAAAATTGCGGCGAAATAGACCTGAAGGACCGTGCTGAACTCGTCGGACAGAAGGCGCACCGGTTCCACGTTAAAATGAAAACTGCGAAGGATTGCAATAAAGAAAGCTCCTAGGATGCCGCCCGTGAATCCAATGTTATAGATGTTGTATCCATCGTGAAATTGGAGCATGTGTGAAGCCAGCGGCGGCAAGACAAAACCGGCGCTGATTCCCAGAGCGATGCCAAGAAGGGCGCCGGGGCCTGGAGCCAACCATGAACCAAAGGTGATGAAACTGACGAGAGGGGCAAGGGTTGTGCCAAAAAGGGCGACAAGGGCGTAATTCTTTATGGGGGTGCCTTCCACCCGGGCGTAAAGTAAGACGCCGATGAAGGTTGGCCACATATTCAAGAGGTTTTTGCCGAAAAAAGCAAAGCCTATCACCGTAAAAATAGCTGCTATAAAAGGCCCGCTAACTTCAATTCGCAGGACGAGTATAATAATGCAGCCAACGAGTCCGCAGGCCCCGGCGTTGATAAGAGCCGCCCCGAGGCCTCCCACCGCCAGGTAGTCCGTTAACAATACGCTGGGGGATGTCAGAATGCTTTTCAAGTTTCCCAAAAGGTCCGACAAGGACTCGGTGGCCAGCCCCACCACCAGTCCCGACGCGATGAGCAAGAGGGGCAGACTCATTACGGCGGCCTTTAGCAGGGTTTGACTGCATTCATATTCGCTTTGGCGCCCCCCCTGACCGGCTTGATTCATCTCCCTGCCTCCAAATCCCAGTAAATACTCCCCTTCCCCAGGCCGGTTCTCCGGATCAAGCGTTGCCGATCGATCCCCCGGTTCGTCACCGCCTTTCGCCCAAAGTCTCAAAGAGCCTCAGGATACCAACTCGTGGCCCCGTTGCGTTTCCCAGCGCCGAATGAGCCACTTCTCACCTTCTACGAGGAAATACGAGGCCCCGCCAACGATGAGCAAAATGACCCAATGGAATAACGTAATACCGGTCGTTTCAAACAAGGCTTGCATAAAGGGCGCGTACGAGAACAGTAGCTGCCCGGCAATCACGACCAAAACCGCTAGGAGGGCCAACCGGTTTTCCACGAGACCCTTGAGGTTGACGGTGGATTCTTTCATGTACCGCACATTGAACAGGTAGAAGACCTCGAACATCACCAAGGTGTTCACGGCGACGGTTCGCGCGTACGCGTCTCCCATCTCGATGTGGCGCATCCAAATGAACAGCGCGAAAATCCCCATGGCGCGCGTGATGCTAACCAAGGCAATGCGCCACAGGAAGAATTTGGTGAGCAGCGGTTGATCGGGATCGCGGGGCGGCCGGTGCATGATGCCGGCCTCGGGCGGTTCAAACGCCAGCGCCACCGCCAAGGTGACCGCCGTTATCATGTTCACCCACAAAATCTGCACCGGCGTCACCGGAAGGATGTATCCCGCCATAATGGCCGCAATGATCGTCAACGCCTGTCCGCCGTTTGTCGGCAGGAGGAATAGGATGGCCTTGCGCAGATTGGTGTAAACCGTGCGGCCTTCCTCGACGGCGTTGACAATGCTTGCGAAGTTGTCGTCGGTGAGAACCATTTCCGAGGCTTCCTTGGAGACCTCGGTCCCCTTTATTCCCATGGCGATGCCGACGTTGGCGTTTTTCAAGGCGGGGGCATCGTTTACGCCGTCGCCGGTCATTCCCACTACTTCGCCATTGGCCTGCAAAGCTTTCACCAGCCGCAGTTTGTGTTCGGGGCTAACCCGCGCAAACACATCCACATCAACGACATGTTGGGCGAGCGCCTCATCCGACGCCTCTTCGATATCCGTACCCCGCAGGGCGGTTTCGCCGTCGCCGATGCCGAGTTGAGCGCCGATGGCGGTGGCGGTCAAGGCGTGGTCGCCTGTAAGCATCTTCACCCTGATGCCAGCCTTCTTACACAAAGCAACGGATTCAATAGCTTCTTGGCGAACAGGGTCCATGATGCCGACGATGGCCAACATGGTGAATCCGCCTTCCTCCACGTCGGCGGGCTCGAGGGTCTCCTTATCCAACGGCGCCGTTTTCCACGCCATGGCGAGGACGCGTTGTCCCTCGCGCGCCCAAGCTTCCGCGTACCACAACCAATCAATCGGATCGATTTCCTGTTCCGCTTCCCCGGCGTTTTTTCGCTGGCGGGTACACATTTCGAGCACCCGTTCCACCGCGCCTTTGACGCAGATGATGGCCTGGTCTTCACGGTCGCGGTGCATGGGATGGTGCAGGGTCGCCATGTAGCGTTTACTCGAATCGAAAGGCACGCTATCCGCGCGCGGCCACGCCTGCCGCTTTTGTGTTTCGTCGAAGCCCGCCTTCCGCGCCGCCACGAGTAATGCGCCTTCCATGGGATCGCCAACGGGCTCCCACAGATCCGTCTCGGGGCTGCGGCGCAGATAGGCGTCGTTACACAGCAGACCGGCGCGCAATCCATCCAACAACGCGGGGTGCTTTTGGCAATCAAGAGGTTCGCCCTCGCATACGAACGAACCCTCGTACGGATCGTATCCCTGCCCGCTAACCGTGACCGAGGTAGCCCCGGCGTAAATGTGCTGCACCATCATCTCGTTGCGGGTTAACGTGCCGGTCTTGTCGGAACAAATGGTCGTGATGGCGCCCAGGGTATCCACGGCCGGTAACTTGCGGATGATGGCGCGGCGCGAGGCCATGCGTTGCACCCCAATGGCCAGCGTAATCGTCATTATGGCGGGCAGCCCCTCGGGAATCGCCGCCACCGCGATGGCCACCGCCGCCAGAAACAGAGCCACGGGCTCTTCCTTGCCCACAAGCAACCCAAAAAGAAAGGTGAATGCCGCGACCCCCACAATGACCACCGCAAGAATTCGGCCAAAAACCTCGGTTTTCTGCATCAAGGGGGTCATCATTTCCTGGCTTTGTTCCACCAGTTCGCTGATTCGTCCGATCTGGGTGTCGTTGGCGGTGGCGACCACCACGCCGCGCGCCGTACCGGCGGTCACTAGCGTGCTCGAGAACGCCATGCAGGTCCGGTCACCCACGGAAGCCTTCGCGTCAAGAGGAGTCACCCCTTTGTGAACGGGGGCCGATTCCCCCGTGAGCACGGCCTCGTCAATGGCGCATTCCCGCGCTTCCATGAGGCGCAAATCCGCGGGCGCCTTGTCGCCGGCTTCCAAGACTACGACATCGCCCGGCACGAGGGTTTCCGCATTCACCCGCTTAGGGGATCCATCGCGGACCGCGGTCGCCTCCAATGACACCATCTTGGCGATGGCTTCCAGCGCCTTTTCGGCCTTGCCTTCTTGGATAAACCCGATTACGGTGTTTACCAACACCACGCCGAGAATGACCCACGTATCCAGCCATTCACCGAGGGAAGCGGTAACCGCTGCGGCAGCCAACAGGATGTAGATGAGGATGTTGTGAAAATGCGCGAAAAACCGGACGAGAGCGCTGCGCTTTTTCGGAGGCCGTAACGTATTCGGGCCAAAAACGCCCAGCCGCTGTTCGGCTTCCTGTTGGGTCAGACCATCCTTGCTGGTCTCCAACTGCTCATGGACGGTGGAAAGATCTTCGGCATGCCACGCTGTTGTCCGTAGTTGCTCGCGATCAAACTCCATGGGATCCTTTCTTCTGTCGTCCGTCTTCCCGCCACAGCGGCGCCCACGTGCGGCGGGTTCGCCAAACAAAGCTGAAGCATCCTTCGCGTGACACCGGCCATCCCCCGTCACGTCAGCCACCCCCCGCTAACGTTGGTTTCGTCGGACAGCAGCCGTCTATCTTAGCGAAACGGCGGCCCCCGCGCAACTAACTTGCGATAGGCGTGTGAGCAAAAAGCCGCCGCCCTGTGAAGGCGGCGGCTGCTCCAGTATTTCAACGGTGCGTCCTGCAAAAAACGCGTGCGATTTAGGGTCAAAACGCATTCACTGGGGCGTAAACGATACGACACGGCCGTTAACCGAGGAGAAGACCAGCCGGCCCGGAATCGCGATGAGCCCGTCAAAAACCGGGGGGGACTCAAGCGAATAGCCGGCTTGTTTCTCCCCGGTTTCACGGCAGATCGCCGAGAGCACTCCGCCCTCGTGTCCTTCCCAAGCCGCTGCCGGATCCGCTTCTGTGAAAACCTCGCCAGGGCCGGCTGCGAACACGGTCTTGTCCGTCAGGACCATGGCGCGGGCAAGCGGTTCGATCTGCTGTTCCCACGGGAACACATCCTCCTCGGCTTCCCGGCGGGGATCTAACGACATGTCTTGGGCGAAAAGGCGGTAATTGGTCCCTTGGAGGCCCACATGACTGCCGTCCCTATGGTAGCGATCGCGTCCAAATCCGTATACAGTCGCCTCTTCGAGCGTCTCTCCGGCCACGACAAGCAAGCGGCCGCTCGGAGCGAGGTTGCCCATGGTGTACCATTCGCCCCAGCCGGCCTTCATCTCCGAACCAACCATCCAGTAGGTGCGGTGCCACCATGAGTCATCGAGGAACCCGGCGGCACTGTGGAGATGCGGTTTGGTTTCGTCTTTCGGGACGCCTTCGAGATCAAACCGTAAATGGCGCATGTAAACCGAGTCAGTTTGGGCGGAGAGCACATCGTTCAACGCTCCCGGCATGCTGAACCCAGACGTCGGACGCGGGAGCGGATGGGGTTGGTGGCCGGTTTCGGGATCCCGGCTATGGACGATGGTTCGCGAGCGTTCTTCGCCGCTTGCGGCGTCGAGACGAACCAGCACAATCCCCCCATCCAAATAGCCGGAGCGTCCAGCGCTGGCGTAGAGCACGGCTTCCTCCGTTGCGCCCTCGCTGCTGGGCAACACGAGAACGCTGCCATGAACCGGCCATGCCGATTCGAGCTGGCCGTGCGCCACGATGAGGCGATCCTCGGGCGCCGCGCGATAGCGCCACACGAGCGCGCCGTCCTCCGCGCGAAGGCAATACACCCATCCCCCAGCCGAGCCGAAAAAGGCGCGCCCATTCCAAATGGTGGGCGGCGAATCGATGCGGCTGTCCGCCGTGAACCGCCACAGGCGCTCTCCGCTGTTGGCGTCCAACACGTGCAGTGTGTGCGCGTCCTTGGATGCCACATACACCCGGCCCTCCGCGGCCACGGGCGGGGTCAGGGGCGTGTCCAGTTCTGTTTCCCAAGCCAAGCCCAAGTCGTCGGAAGGCACAGCCGCCTTCGTTGAGCCGCTGCGGGCGGGATCATGGCGGTAGGTGACCCAATCCTCCGCGGAATCGTTCTGCGGGTCCACCTCATCATACGCCGGTCCTCGTTGCAGCCGTTTGGCGTTTTGGTCTAGCGCCTCCAGGTCCACGGGTTCCCCGGCCGCCAGGGCGTGGAACGAGTTCAGCTTGGCCAAGATGAAACATGCGCAGGGATGCGGCGGAGCGTACAGGAGCCCATTGGCGGGAAGCACCCCATATTGGCATTCGCCGCGGACCCAGTGGTTGGCGATCGCCTCGCCGGTTTCGATGTCCGCGAATTCCACGCCGCTCCTTCCCGTTATGAGGTAGCGATTCGTCGCTTTGTGGCGGTAGCAGCGGGCATGGCTCATAATGGGATCATAAAACTCCCCGTCGGGTGGCCGCGTCCGTTCCACTTCTCCGGTATGTGGGTTGCGTCCCTCGACAATGCCCGGTCCCCCCGCCTGAACCAAGTCCCCTGTCCAGATTAATCCTCCGGCGACGAGCACGTCCACCGGCGCATTGTAGCCCTCGCGGGCTGGGGCGGACCAGAGCCGCTCGCCGCTCTCGGCCGAAAACGCTATCAATTCGCCCTCTGGGGCGCGGCCGCCTTGAGCCGTCACGGTCCACTCCAGCGGGGAGGCGCCGTCATCGGCTGGCTTATCCGGCGCCTCTCGGTCTGCCGAGAGCACGACGCCGTCATACACCACCAAGGTCGGAGCGGTCCAGGCGGGCCGCTGGCGGCTGATGGGCCGCTCGGCCCGCCACCGTTCATCGCCGGTGTGGGCATCCAGCGAAATGACATGGGCGGGGTTTTGGAAGAAGACCTGATCGTCCGCCACGGCCAGGGTGGTTGGCATGACATGCCGCGCCTCGGCCCCCGTCTTATGCCAGAGGGTCTCCCCGCTGCCGGCATCCACCGCCATCAATTCGGTTTCCCGGCGCAACGCTTCGTAAATGGGCAAGTACCACTGGAAGGTCTCATCGGATTGAGCCGCCCGGGCCGCTTGATCCGGCTCCGGCTCCGGCGCTTCTCTTCCGATGACAAGGTACAATACCCCATCGGAGAAGAGGATCTCCTGCGTATTCGCGCTTTGTGCGTACACATCGAGCGTTTCGCCGGTGGCCGCGTCCAGTTTTGCCACGGGTTCTCCATATCCCAGCGTGGCATACACGCAATCGCCGTCGGCCACGAGCCGCCGCGCGAGGTCCGGTGGTCCGCTGCGAAACGGGCGTTTGTGCCACTCCCACGGCCCGATGGAACGCTCCCAAAGCGGCGCGCCGTTGAAGGCGTCGCGGGCGGCCAAGGTCCATTCCGGCTCCATGGAGATATCCGCGTCGGGCGCCTTGTCCATGATGTAGAACAAGCGTCCATTTGCTGAAACCGCCGCGCTGAAGCTGGCGAGATGCTCGTGGCTTCGCGACCACAAGGGCGGGTTGACCCATTGCAACCGCCGGGGCGGCCCGACCTCTTCATCGCGGGCCACGGCGTTGTTGTCGGGACCGTGTAGGTAATGGGTCCATTCATCGATGTCTTCCGGCCACGGTTTGGTCGTCTTGGTCCATGCCTCGTCTTCTTTGTGAAGCGCCACGCCGCCGGGCGCCAGCACCCGCTCTATCTCGGCAGGCGATACGACGTCCGCGGACTCGCAGACGAGTAGATTGACCGTGTTCTCCGCATACGGTAAGCGTTCCCCGTCCCAATCGCTGACGGACACCGGACCGTACAGTCCCTCGCCGTGAATGTACGAACGCGCCTTCTCCCGCTCGGCCGGGTCCTGCTCCAGCCCATGCGCGAGATAACGCTCGCCCGCGCCTAACGCCGCCAAGACGCGGCCGTCCCCACAATCAAGGTAAACGAGCAGCCCTCCCTGGACGCCGCTCTTATCCAGGATCTCCCTGGCTGTGTGTTCGGCCTCTTCAAGCCCGGCCGCGAAAGGCGCGAGCAGAGCCAGCGCGGTTGCTATTCCCACGGCGAATGCCTTCATGGAAGCTGTTCTATTCATTGGCCCTCTCCCTCGCACGTTCATAGCCTCTTGTTTCACGTCAGTATCCGGAAGGCTTGAGTATAGCATGCGCAACTTATACAGAGATAGAAGTTCCAAGCGCCTCAATCGCCGGATACGGCGGTGTGCGGGGCGTTTACATCCCCCTTGATCCCCCTTCACTGTTGTCCTAAATACGGTTTTGGCGGGGGCTGATTTGACGAAGCCCTCCTTTGCTGAGGAAGAATCTGTTTGTTGTTTCTCGCATCCACAGCGCACCGAATGGAGCCCACGATGTCTTCTTTGCCTACTCTCAATCCCGCCCCTTTCCTCTCACACACCAGTATGCTGGCCCGTTGGCCGTTAGGTGTTGCACTTAGTATATGAATCCAGGTCGCACGAAACGGCCATGGGGGGAGATGACCCTTGCGCCCTCGTCATGCTACAATTATGTCCATTAGGAGGCCCAGGAAGAGCAGCCAGTGGAGGTTTATGTTTAACAAGGCTCTTCACGAGATTATGCCCGATACTTCCAAAGTCCTTTTAGGTCTGTTGATCGCCATCGCGACGCTCACATCGTGGGATGTAGGCGCGGCGGCCCACCCAAATGAACTCTGGGCTCAGGCGACGCTGTATCGCGATGAGTGGGGAACGCCCCATGTCTACGGCGACACGCCGCGCGCCATGGCCTTCGCTTTCGGATACGCGCAGGCGGAAGACCATCTCGAAGAGATGCTCATGGCGTATCGCATTGCCAATGGCGGGGCGGCCGAGGTGATGGGCGAGTCCTACGCGGAATCCGATGCGTTTTCGCTGAAGATGGGCCACGCCGCGCTCGCTCGGAGGGCATATCAAGAGGCCGATCCCATCACCCGGGAGTTGTGCGAAGGCTTCGCCCTTGGCGTCAATAGCTGGCTCTCCGAGAATCACGAGGAAGCGCCCACGTGGGCGGAAGGCGTGCAGCCTCAGGACATCCTTGCGCTGTTGCACGCGTTCCTCATGACAACGGCGCCCTTTGACCTGCCCGATGTCTACCACCGCTCTTCGGCCATGCCCTCGGCCAACGCATGGGCCGTCAGCGGCGCGCATTCGGTCACGGGCGAGGCGCTTCTCGCCATCAACCCGCATGGGGATTATGGCGGGCCGTTCCAGTGGTATGAAGCGCATCTTGTCACCCAAGACATGAACGTTGCGGGAGCGACCATTTTCGGCTTGCCCGTTATTTTGCAAGGCCACAATGAAGTCTTGGGATGGGGGCTCGCGCCGAACGAGCCTGATATCGGGGACATGTACATTGAACGGCCCCCGCAGGTAGCCCGCAATCCGGCTCAAGTCAACCAGCCGCAAATCGACGTTGAGTTATTCCAGGAACTGCAAGATCTAGCGCATACCGTGCCCTTTAAGGTCCGAACGCCTACCGGCTTCGCGGAGCGTTACGTGCAGCAGGTTCATACCCCTCGCGGACCGATCATGGGGACGTTTCGGGGACGGCAAGTCTCGTACAAGGTGGGGGGCTACACCGATTTGGGGGGGCTCCGCCAGCTCATGGAGATGGGCCGGGCCCGCAATCTGCGCGAGTTCCAGGAAGCCTTGTCCATGCGGCAACTCCCCTCATTCCACGTGGTGTACGCTGACCGGGCCGGCAACATCTTCTACCTTTACAATGCCACGGTCGGCACAAAATACATGGGTTCCCTTAGCGAGGGGGAGACTCGGATCATGGAAGGGAGCGAGTCCAGCGACGAGGAAGATGAGGATCCTCATTTCGTGGACTGGCAAAGCCCTGTGCCCGCAGGGGACACCCGCTACAGGTGGGGCCCCCTTGTCCCTCTTTCCGCCTTGCCAAGCCTCACCAACCCGAGCGCGGGCTTCGTCCAGGCCAGCGGCACACCGCCGTGGGGCGCGACCAACAACGCGGACATTGCCCCGTCGGATTACCCCTATTGGTTCGTACGCGATGCGGACACAGCGCGCGCGCGGCGCGTGCGGAGCCTGCTGGGGCGATCCCCCCGCAATTTCCACGACATTCAATCCATGCTCTATGACGTAGCCGCGCCGTTCGCCATGGAGGCCGTGCCCCATTTGCTGCAAGCGGGAGAAGCGCATCAGAACGTCCTCACGCGTATTCACCCCGACGTGCCGGCGGCCCTGAACATTTTGCGGGACTGGAACTACATGGCCGAACCAAGCAGCGTGGGAATGACCTGTTTCGACGCGTGGTGGCGCGCGCTCAAGGGCATCGCGCCCCCTGTCTTACACAACGAAAAACGCCTACGCGCCGCCATTCGCGAGGATAGCGAGGCGATGCGAGAACTCTCTCTGCGCGCGGTTGGAGAAGCCGCCAAGCATATGCGCAACCAGCACCAGAGCCTGTCGGTCCCTTGGGAATATGTGCATCGCGCGCAACGCGGCGACAGGAACGCCCCCCTCCCCGGCGGCGCCTCGGGAGAGAGCATCTTCTTTTCCGACCGGCCCACCGCAAACAACTCAAGTCCCCGGCCGGTGCAGAAAGGGTACGGCTACGCGATGGCCGTGCGATTTGGCGAAACGCCTGAAGCAGTGAGCATACTTCCCTTTGGCGCGTCTCAAGACCCCCGTTCGCCCATTACGACGACCAGTTCGAATTGTTCACCAATCGCCGGTTCAAAC
>JAWOFY010000459.1:0-14544 GCA_046497285.1 Candidatus Hydrogenedentota bacterium | reverse complement strand
GTTCCAGAGATGGCCCAATTGATGATCGGAATAGCCCACCCTCTTGGCCCGCAACATCATCTCGGGATCATCCGGATCGGCTTTGCGAATCTCGCGTTCTTCTTCGAGCAGGTCGCGCATATTACGGAGAAACCAGGGGTCAATCCACGTCGCCTCTTGCACCTCTTCGACGCTCATGCCCGCTCGGAACGCCTGGGCAATACGCAGCAACCGGTCCTGCATGGGCTTGCGGATGTGGCGCAGGAGCGCCTCCTTCTCCTCGGGAGAGCCCACTTCGGCTTCCAGGGGCTTGTCCTTGCCGTCGGCCCCTAGGCCGTACCGGCCGATTTCAAGCGAACGCAACCCCTTCTGTAGGGATTCCTTGAAGGTGCGGCCGATGCTCATGGCTTCGCCTACGCTTTTCATCTGCACGGTGAGTTCTTGATTGGCTTCCGGGAATTTCTCGAAGGCCCACCGGGGGATCTTGGTGACCACGTAGTCGATGGTGGGCTCGAAGCACGCGGGCGTGAGTTTGGTGATGTCGTTAGGAATCTCATCCAGGTGGTAGCCCGCGGCGAGTTTCGCGGCGATTTTTGCGATGGGGAAGCCGGTGGCCTTTGAAGCGAGGGCTGAACTGCGGGACACCCGCGGATTCATCTCGATGACCACCATTCGTCCCGTGTGGGGTTCCACAGCGAACTGGATATTGGAGCCGCCCGTGTCCACCCCAATCTCGCGTATGACGGCGATGGCCGCGTCGCGCATTTCTTGGTACTCTTTGTCCGTGAGGGTTTGAGCGGGCGCGACCGTGATGCTGTCGCCTGTGTGGACCCCCATGGGATCGAAGTTTTCAATGGAGCAAATGACAACCACGTTGTCGTTGAAGTCCCGCATCAACTCCAGTTCGAACTCTTTCCAGCCCAGCACCGATTCCTCAACCAGCACTTCGTGGACCGGGCTTACGTCGAGCCCCCATTCGACGACGTGTTCGAATTCCTCCTTATTGAACGAGACCCCTGCTCCAGAGCCGCCCAGTGTGTAGGCGGGGCGCACGATGGCATTGTAATTCAGCCGCGCGCCAAGCTCCTTGGCTTCGGCCAGGCTCCGGACCACGGCGCTCTCGGGCACCTCGAGTCCGATGGAGATCATGGCGTTCTTGAAGCGCCCGCGGTCCTCGGCCTTTTGAATCGCGTCCAGCCGCGCCCCGATGAGTTCGCAGCCATATTCCGCCAACACGCCGCTCTCGGCGAGATCCTTACCCAGATTGAGCCCCGTCTGTCCGCCAACGGTGGGGAGGAGGGCGTCGGGCCGTTCCCGCTTAATAATCCGTTCGATGGTTTCCGGGTTCAAAGGTTCCACATAGGTGCGATCGGCCATGTCGGGGTCGGTCATGATGGTGGCGGGATTGCTATTGACCAGCACCACCTCGTAGCCTTCTTCCTTCAGGGCCTTGCAAGCCTGGGCGCCCGAATAATCGAATTCGCAGGCCTGGCCGATGACGATCGGGCCCGACCCGATGAGCAGAATCTTATGAATGTCTGTTCGTTTTGGCATGGATCCTCGCTGAGGCTTGTGTTAGCTTGATGGTCAGGATGCGCCTCGGTCTATTCGGGCGGCGGGGAGCGCCTGAAAAGGCGGGCAAAAACAGTCGCGTGCTGGAAGGGCGCAAGGCGCGCCCGTTCCTAGCGGGAGATATCGAGAACTTCCAGCTCCATGGCGCCGGCGGGAACCTCCGCGGTAACAGTTTCCCCGACGCTTTTACCCAATAGCGCCTGTCCCACGGGCGATCGCACGGAGATCTTTCCATTGGTTATGTCGGCTTCCACGGGGCTCACCAACACGTATTCAAATTCCTTTTGCGTCTTCTTATTAAGCACGCGCACCGTGGCCCCCACATAGGCCTTGCTGGCATCCACGTCCCTGTCATCCAGGAGCACCGCTCGCGACACCTTGTCCTCCAGATCGCGGATGCGAGCTTGAAGCATTGCCTGCTGTTCTTTCGCGGCATGATACTCCGCGTTTTCCTTGAGATCCCCAAAACTACGGGCGTGCTCAATCGCTTCAGCCACCTTTTGGGTTTGCTGCCGGTGTTCCTGCAGTTCGGCCTTCAGCTTGTCCAGTCCTTCTTGCGTTACGTACAGTTGCTCCATGGTTTGCGTGTCATCTCTTGGTTGCAATTCAGATCTTCAAAACCCGCAATGGCGCACGGCGCCCGGACAGCGGTTGCTTTGAGTGTGTGCGAATCTTAGGGAAAGCACACTAATTATAGCAAACGCCGCCCCCGCCGCCAAATGACGACACCAACCTATCCGGCGGTTGGGATCGGGGTTGATTCCGCGTAGGCTCTGCCGTAGAGTGGGAACGTCTCCTGGCGCTCCGCCAGCGGGATAAGTCGAGACAAGGAAGAGCGATTTCAATCGCGAGCAACCGGGAGGAATTTGTCATGTACGCGTTGTCCTACCGCCACGCCATTGTGTGCGCCGCCGCTTTGTGGTTGGGCGTATCCCACGCGGCCGTCGAGGATTACGAGGCGCGCCTCAATGAAAACCGCGCCGCCCTGGAGGCGTATTTCAAGGCTCACATGGAGACCCTGACCGAGGAGTCCCGCCTAACCATCACCAACCCTGACGAATGGCCGGAACGGCGTGAGCAATACCGGCACGAACTCGCTTACATGCTCGGGCTGGATCCCATGCCGGAAGACGCTCCCCTGAATGCCGAAATCACGGGAACGATCGAGCACGAAGATTTCACGGTTGAGAAGGTGCATTTTCAGAGTTTGCCGGGCCTGTACGTCACGGGCAATCTTTACATTCCCAACAATCTGGATGAACCAGCGCCCACGATCCTTTACCTGTGCGGCCACGCCCGCCGGGTGGAGGATGGTGTAAGCTTGGGCAACAAGGCGGCGTACCAGCATCACCCCGCGTGGTTTGCGCGGCATGGCTACGTGAGCCTGGTGGTGGACACCATCCAGCTCGGAGAAATCGAGGGACTGCACCACGGCACGCACCGCGAAGGCATGTGGTGGTGGAACAGCCGGGGCTACACGCCGGCGGGCGTGGAGGCGTTCAACGCCATGAGGGCGCTTGACTATTTGGAGACGCGCGAGGAAGTGGATGCGGAACGCTTCGGCGTCACGGGCCGTTCGGGCGGCGGCATCGGCACGCTGTTCCTTTCGGCCCTGGACGAACGCGTCGCCGTGGCGGCGCCTGTCGCGGGGATCACCGACATCCGGAGTCACTTCGAGGATTACCTCCCGCCGCATCACTGCGACTGCAACTATTTCCCCAATCTTCACCGGTTCGACTACCCCCGGATTGTCTCCCTGATCGCGCCACGGCCACTGCTTATCGCCAACAGCGATCGTGACGCCATCTTCCCCCTGGACGGTGTTCAGCGGGTCCACAAACAAGTGCGGGACGTGTACGAGGCGCTTGGAGCCGAAGAGGAGCTGGGCTTGGTCATTACGGTGGGGGAGCACGCCGATACGCAGCAACTCCGGGTCCCGGTGTTTTCGTGGTTCAACCGCCATCTCAAGGATGAGGACCCGCTGATTGACCAGCCAGCGGAGCCTTTGCTGGACGAAGCGGAGCTCCGGGTATTCGAGGAGTTGCCGGATGACGAAATAGTCACCACCATCCACGACACATTTGTGCCCACCGCCGACATTGAGACGCCGGAGGACGCCTCGGCGTGGGAAGCCCAGCGCGATGGGTTCATCGAACAGCTCAAGACGAATACATTCCGAAACTGGCCGGAGGAGTATCCCGCGTTCAACCCGGCCCAGGTGTTTTCGGCCGAGCGCGAAGGCGTGCATCTCGAGGCGTGGGATTTCACGGTGGAGCCGCATGTTGAGCTGCGCCTGTACCTCGCCCGCGCCACCGCTGTCGAGGAGCCCGACAATGTGCTGTTGCTCGTCCTCGACGAGGAAGGCTGGCGGGATGGCGTGGCCAGCTTGAGCGCGGAGTTTGGCGATGTCCTTCCCGAATACCCCGGCGTGGAGCCTGACCCTGAACAGTTTCAGCAAAGCGTTCAACTGCTTGAAGGGAGCAACGCGGTATGGGCCGCTCTGGCGCCGCGGGGTGTCGGGCCGGCGGCGTGGGCGGAGCCGGAGTCAAGCGACGCTGTTCATCTGCGGCGGTCCTTCCCCATCCTCGGTCAAACGCTCCATGGCCAACAGGTGTTGGACATCCTGCGGACGTTGGAATTCGTGCGCGACCATGGAATCGCCGGGGAGCAGCCGATCAACATCTTCGCGCGCGATGAGAAGGCCGCCCTGGCGCTCTACGCGGCCGCCCTGGACGAAAACGTGAACAGTCTCCGGCTTGAGAATCTCCCGGCATCCCACCACGACGGGGCGGAGTTGCTCAATGTCATGCGCTTCATGGATACGCCTCAGGCCCTCGCCCTTGCGCTGGAGCATAGCGACGTCCACATGGTGGATACGGCGGAGCCGGCGGCCTGGAGCTACGCCCAAGACGTTGCAGCCATGCTCGGACGCGAGGAGGCCCTGAATCTGGAGTAATCCCCGCTTGGCAAAGCCGCGTTCTTGTTTCACAACGGCTTTTAGGACGGTTCATCGCGCTGGCGCCATGGGCCGTCCTTTTTTACGTGCTGCCTCAAGCACTACGTATACGGTGAACCTTAGGTGCATCCCGAATAATCGGAGTATTCATTGATTCTGTCCTAGGAGCTGTCTTATTATAACGCTACTCCGCCATGTTTGGCGTATCCAGACCAAGAGCCTGGTTTGGTGTGCAGTTATGATTTCGCGTTCGACGCGAGGGAGTATGGCGCTTATGGAAATCGTACTGGGTCTAGGCAAACGGGACAGCTTGTTGAAACTATTGCATCTCTCGGAGGAGACGTTATTCAAGACGCAAGGAATTCCACGTACAGTGATCTTGCGCGCGCGCTCGGTGGAGATTATCGGCGAGCGTCCCGATTACGACAGCGATTTCTCCGAGCTGAAGTTCCGTTGCGGCAAGGTGAGCGACACCACCTCCACGGCTATCGACGAAGTTGTCTCGGAATACAGCGACGTGTGCAAACGCACCGAGGAAGACGGGGCGATAGTCCTTTCGTTTGCCATGCCCGAAGGGGGGCAAGCCAATGGACGGATGGAGGAAGCCTCGGCCGCGTTCGCCAAGCGGATTACGTTGCCAGAGGTTTGGCGGGTGGCGGGCGAGCACTACCGCGCCGACCACATCAGCACCGAGAAACTGTTCAAGGCCCTTGTCAACTACAAGGCCAGCGACGTCCATCTGGCGCCCGGCGAAAAGCCCGTCTTTCGAGTGGACAACGAAACACAGCGCTCGGATCTGTACCCCCCGCTATCGGCCGCGCAGATTAATGCGGTGATCCACGAAGTGGCCGGTGAACGATATTGGAAGGAGTTCAAGCAGGATCAACAGACCAGTTTCAACTTCCATCAGGTTGGGCTTGGGTACGCTCGCGTCTCGGCGTTCATCAAATCCGGTGCTCCGCACGTGACGTTCCGGTATTTGCCCGAGGAGATTCCGTCCTTCGACGACCTGAGTATTCCCTCGGAGAGCATGCACAAACTGGGAAGTCTCCACCACGGCCTAGTGCTCGTGACGGGGATGACGGGGAGCGGGAAATCCACCACGGTGGCGGCGTTGGTGGACTGGATCAATCAGAACCGCACCTGCCACATTCTTACCATCGAAAACCCCATCGAATACGTGCAAACCAACAAGAAAGCCCTCGTCTCGCAACGGGGCACCGGTGTGGACGTGGCCACATTCAACCTAGCCGTTACCGGGGCGTTGCGGCACGATCCCGACGTGATCGTCATCGGCGAGATGCGCGACCCCGACACTATCCGATCCGCCATCAACGCGGCGGCCACGGGGCACTTGGTGATCAGCACTCTCCACTCTAACACGGCCTATGAGGTGGTCAACCGGATTGTCAGCTTCTTCGATCCCGTCGAGCGCGACCTGGTCCGGCTGCAATTGCGGGACTCCCTCTCATGCGTCATCTGTCAAAGGCTGTTGCCCAAGAAGGGGGGCGGCCGTCTCCCCGCCCTTGAATTCATGTTCAATGACGTGAAAGCGATTAACGATTCGATCATTGAAGGGCACACAGACGGCATTCGCATCGGCATGCAGCAGACGGTCTCCCATTCCTTCCTCTTCGAAACATATCTCTATCAGCTCTACAAAGAGGGCAAGATCGAACTGGAAATGGCGCGGCGCCACGCAACCGACCCCAGCATCCTCGACCAGATGGTGATGGGCACGTATTCGGTCCCGCGTCTTGATAGCCTGAAAGGCCTTAAGGAGGACCACTAATCTGAGCTGATCGCACATGGCCCTCGTAGGCGAATTCCCTTGGGGAAACAGTCCGTCCAACGGCCGCGTTTCCCGGCGGTTTAGCGAGCGCGCAAGCGCGTTTTCCCCAAGCGGGGAAGGGGTTTTGCTTGTTAAAGTAAGCAAACGATAGAACAAGCCTAGTGTGCGAAGATATAACCCTTATCGAACTATAAAACCGTAGTTTTCACTGTTCTAAACGCGGCTTTTTACGGGGATACGAAGGGGGGATACCCTGTCTCGCATTCCTGAAAAGAGGCGGAGGATGGGGGAATCCACAGGTTATCCACAAGTTTTCCACACCCCTCTCAAGAGGGCGCTGGGCTCTAATGCGAATGGCGGCAAGCGCCCAAGAAGGCCCTTTTAAGCGGCCGCTGCTATGTAGTCCTGCAGATACCATGTAGCGATGCTGAAGTAGATGAGCACGCCGACGATATCGCACAAGGACGTGACAAGAGGGACGCTTGCCGAGGCGGGATCCAGACGGAACAAGGTAAACACAAACGGCAGAAGCATGCCGATCAGGCTGCCTACGAGCACCACGGCGACCATGGTCACGGCCACGACAAGGGCCACCTCGGAGCCAGCGCCGCGGATGTACATGCCCACCAGCCACACGGCGATCGCCATGGAAACGCCGATGGTCAGGGCCACGAACACCTCCTTACCCAGCAATCGAAGCCAGTCGCGCATCTGAACATCCCCCACCGCCAGGGCGCGCACCGCCAAAGTCGCCGACTGTGCGCCCGCGTTACCGCCGCTGCCAATGAGCAGGGGAAGAAAAAATACGAGGGCGACGACGGCGTCGATGGTGGCCTCGTAACGTGAGATGAAGTACCCGCTGAAGATGTTTACGAACACGAGAATGAGCAGCCAGGGGATGCGCTTGCGGTAGAGAAGCCCTAGGCTGGCGTCGCGAATGTTGGACATGACCGCGCCCGAGGCGCCCATGCGGTGAAAGTCCGTGGTGGCCTCGGCCTCGGTCACATCCAGCACGTCGTCGAACGTTACGATTCCCACCAGCACGCCATCCCCGTTCACCACGGGTACGGCCAGTAAGTCGTACAAGGAAAGCTTGCGCGCGACCTCCTCCTGATCCTCGTCGGTTTCGGCCACCACCAGATCGCGGGCCATGAGATCCTCGACGCGGGTGTACGACCTCGCCACGATAAGATCTTTGAGGGAGACGAGACCCTGGGGGCGCCGTTTCTCATCCACAACGTAGGCGTAGTAGATGGTCTCCGTGTTGGGCGCTTGGGTCCGGAGTTGGTCGATGGCTTCGCGCGCGGTCAGATCGGGGGTGAGGATGGCGTATTCTGAGGTCATGATGGCCCCCGCCGTGCCCTCTTTGTACGCGACCAGGCGCAGGATATCCTCGCGCTCGGTCTGCGCCACCTTGCGCAGCACCTCCTCGCGGCGATCCTCGGGCAAAAGCTTGAGCAAGTCCACCCGTTCGTCCGACGGCATGATGGTGACCATGCGCGCCAGATCGTTGTCGGGCATTAAATCGACCGTTTCGACTTGGGTGGCCGGTTCGAGATGGCCCACGAGTTCCGCTCGGAAAGCCGGTGTCACGAGCGACAGGATTTCAACCCGTTCCTCGGGTTCGAGTGCGTCGAAATGTTCGGCCAGCGCGGCGGGATGGAAACTGTGACAGAATTCCTGGAGGGCTTCGAACCTGCCTTCCCGAAGGTATTCTTGTAGAACGCGTGGAGTTTCAGTGGCTTCCATCGCTATCCTTCCTCCCGATGTCCGGCCCGCCGGGGCATCGTTTTGTGAGGGGGTTCTACGCTTCTCGCGGCGCCGACTCGCCACCCATCCCGAGGATATTGAACCCACTGTCTACATGCAGCACCTCGCCCGTCACGGCCGTGCTGAGGTCCGACACAAGGTAAACGGCCGCATTGGCTACGTCCTCTTGGGTCACGTTTCGGCGCAGGGGCGCGTTCTTCTCCGTCAGCTCAAGCATCCGGCGCATGCCCGATATGGCGCTGGCCGACAGGGTGGGAAGAGGTCCCGCGCTGATGCAGTTCACCCGGATGCCGCGCGGTCCCAAGTCATGGGCCAGATAGCGCGCGCTTGCCTCCAAGGCCGCCTTGGCCACGCCCATCACGTTATAATTGGGGATAACCTTCTCCGAACCGTAGTACGTCATGGCGGCGATGCTGCCGCCTTCCTCCATGAGCGCCGCCGCTTCTCGCGCCACGGCGACCAGACTGTACGCCGAGACGTCCAGTGCGCGTTGAAAATTGCGCCTTGGCGTTTCCACAAAGGGATTCTTAAGGTCTTCCCGTTCCGCGTAGGCCACGGAGTGAATCACAAAATCAAGCTTGCCGTGGTCCTGGCGCACTTGCTCAAAAAACTCGCGGATTTGACCGTCATCCGTCACGTCACAGGGATACGCGCTGGCGTTCTCGAGCGTTTCCGCCAATTTTCGCACGCGTTTTTCGAAGGTGGGGGCGGGGTAGTTGAATGTCAACCGGGCCCCGGCGTGGGCGCACGCCTGGGCGCAGCCCCAAGCGATGGACTTCTCGTTCGCCACACCCAGCACAACGCCATGTTTTCCTTCGAGTAGTCCTTGCGGCATGTAAACCATTCTCCTCCTGATAGGTAAGCTGGACACGTATGTCCCCGAGGAAAGGCATGCGGAAGCTCGTGAAGAAAAATCCCCGGAAAGAGGCCTTATTCATAGCATATTGGGCATAAGCGGCACAAGTTTTTTGCGCGCCCCAACCGCCGGATAACGTAGCCTTAGTGCTCGTGATGTCCTTATTGTCCGCGCTTGAATTGGAAAGTTATGCTCACCCAACGGGTGAGGCCGTAACGCCAACATCTTGCCGGCAGTCATGGCATCCTGGTAGGCGGCGCTGCGGTAGTGCGAACCCTTACGCGGCGATTGGAGTGGAGGGGGGTAGAGGCGGTTCCGGTGTTTTGGAAATCCCTGATTCGGGTAGGGTTGATGGGCGTGGGGCAAAAGCGCCTACCCACAGCATGGTTCCTCGTGGATTTTATCTGTGGGCGGCTTGCGGGTTTTACATGACGCTTGGCAGCCGCTAGAATAGGGCTTCCACGACGCACGATCACACAAATCATGGAAAGGGATGCGGGGCGAGAGGCTCCGTTTCAAGGGATATATGACCGAGAACAGCGAACACACCGAAGCACCCGCCGTGAATACAGCGTCCGAACGGGGTGCTCTCACGCACGATGAGATCACGACGGGCTATGTCCTTTTTGGTTTCTTCACCGTGCTGGCCTTCCTGGCGCTGCTGGGGGGGATGGTGGCCTACGCGCGAGTGGCGCCCGATTTCCTCGAAGGACTCGATGAGACCATCGGGGAGAACGTCGCTCTGCGCGCGCGGACCCTGGCGGACGCCGGCTACACGGAGGAAGCCATCGCGAAGTATCGCGAAGCCATGGAGACGCCTTTTGAGGATCCCCGTCAAAAGGCGTGGGCGCAGCGGCGTTTCGGCGTCCTGTTGCAAGAGGAAAATCAGTTGGACGAGGCGGCGGAGATTCTGCGGGCTTCGCTGGACACCTATCCGGACGATCTCGTGACCCATGGCAGGCTCACCGTGACGTTGCGCCAGGCCGAGCGCTTTGAAGAGGGGGCGGAGGCGGCCCGGGAGTGGGTGGAAACCGCCGAGGCCCAAAACGAGGTCGAAAACGAAGCCCATGCCTGGACCAACCTGGGCCTATGCCTTCAGGAACTTGGGCGCGAAGATGAAGCGCTGGAGGCCTTTGAGACGGGGCATCATTTAGTCCCCGGCAGCGCGAACTCGTTCCACGCCGCCCAAATCCTTGAACGGCGCGGCCAGGTGGGCGATGCGCGTGACCATTACGAAGCCTATCTGGAAGAGGGCGAGGGCTGGCGTTTGGAGAAGGCGCAAGAGCGAGTGGCCGCGTTGTCCGGCGACTCCACTGACGCGGATTCATAGGGGTAGGGGCGCTCTGTGATTCAAGGCGGCGCGATCGCACATCGGCTGGGGGCATGCGCGCTGCTCGCGATAATGACGCAGGGGCTGGCGGGCGCGGACGTCCGTCCCGCCCCTCGGGATGACGCGCCCACCTACGAGCGTTCGGCGCCTTCCCTGTATCATTTCTGGCACAGTCCGAACGAGCCTCTGGAACTGATCGGGGCCAATCTATCGGATGGGGACCGTCCCCTTACGGGCGCCCAGCCAGCGATACAGGAAGGAAACACGCTCTCGGCGGAGCTTTTCCTGCGGCGCACTGGCGTCATCCCCCCCGAAGCCAAGCTGCAACTCCACATTCAAGGGACCGGCCCTGCGTACACGGGGGAGACCGCGATTGACTGGGAGGCCATGGAGCCAGGCGGAGTCTACACGTTGGAAATGGAGCTCCGGCTTCCCCGGCTGCGGTACAGCGGGGACGCGGCGCTCACGGTCCAAGCCTTGGAAACAGAGGAGGATCCCGAGCCCGCTACGCTGTTTACCCTGCCCTTACTGATTGAACCCGATCTCGTGGATTCGGATATCGAGGCGGCCAAGCTGCGAGAGGCGTTCGGCGAGACGGCGCAACGCTTGAATCACGCGGTCCGGCTGGGGCCGGGAGCGGAGACGCGGTTCCCCGTTTCAGCGGAGCAGCAAGGCGAACCCTGGGGCGGGATTGGCCTCGTATCCCGGCTGGAGTTCTCGCCGCACTTCGAGCGCGGCCAACGCGTAGCCACCCTGCGGCTTTACCGGGATGGCGCCGTCGTAAAGGCCATGCCGGTCCTCGCCAACACGCATACCGCCTTCGGCAACCGGGATTACTACCCCGAACTGGCGAAGCGTCCGCCGGGCGCGCTGGTGTTTGATTCGTGGGATTCGGGCCGCCCGAACGAAGCGGGCGAACCCTTTGACCTGTATCTCTTCGCGGGGACGTTCGCGTTGCCCGAGCCGCTGGAGTTCGACCGGATCGGCTTGAGGTACGAGGCGGACATCGGCCTTCTCGAAGTGCGGGATGTGGTGCTGCTGCCGGAGACGAATGCGGTGGGAGAGGCGCCGTGACACGCGCGCGCTGGGACTCCATCGTCGACAACATTCTGCCGTGGCTAGTGACGCTCGGCGTGTTCACGTTCGCCCTGGCCATGCCGTGGGAAATCTATCAGCGTACGCCATTCCTTGGCCTGACGCTGACCAAGCTCAGCGCGGGCGCCATCATCGCCGCCGCGGGCGTGTGCGTGCTGCGCGGGGGCATGCGGCCTTGGCCGCGTCACGCATTGGAAGGCCCCATCCTGCTGTTCGCGGCGGCCTTCGCCATTTCTACTGTGTTATCCGAAAATCCAGCCCAAAGCGCCCGGCATGCAGCCCAATACGCGGTCTATCTCGTCTTTTTTTACGGGCTTCTTCTCACGCTGCGCGACTCCGGCCTGGTGCGCGCCAGTCTTTACTTGTTCAGCTATTCCGCTCTTGCTGTGGCGGCGCTGGCGCTGGCTTGCGCGGCGGGCCTCGCCACGCCCGTCTTTGTGGAAGCGATTCATCCCCTGGGCCACTACGTCAGCAGCGAGATGCGCTCGGGCGCGGCGCTCCGCATGGCGGCCACCAGTCCCGATTTCAACCAAGGCGTGCTCCCCATGGTGCTGGCGTTTCCGGTGGTCCTTGTGGCCATGGGCCGTAGCATCTGGACCAGTTATCTTTCCCGCGCGGCATGCGCCGGTCTGCTCACGGCGGGCATTGTCGTGTCCTTCTCCCGGAGCAGCCTGCTCGTCGTAGCGTTGATGCTCGTTGGAATCGCATACGCCGCCTGGGGGCGCAAGGCGCGCTTTGGCTGGCCCATGGGCATTGCCGTGACCGCGGCGCTCCTCATCGTGGGCGTTCTCGCCGGGACGTACGGGGAGGCGCTCCTCGACCGCGCGCGCCAAGGCTTCGTCACGCGCGACCCGTCGCTCGAAGGGCGCTGGTATGTGTTCGAGGTGGCGGGCCGCGTCCTCCCGCGATACGCGCTCCTCGGGACCGGTCCCGGCATGTCGGACGCCGTGCTCGAGGAAGCCGCGGACCCCGGGCGCTGGCATGGCGTTACCCTCCACAGCGTGCCCGGAAAGCTGCTCCTGGAGACGGGCATCTTCGGCCTGCTGGCCTATTTCTGGTTCTGGGAGCGGCTGTTGCGCGCCACATGGAAGGGCTGGACCGCCAACCGCCTCACGCCCGAGGGACGTTTGTACGGGGCCCTGTTGCTGGCCTTCGGCGGCTGTTTCTTGATCCTGCTCATCCAGCCCTTCATGACCTTGAGCCTGTTTCCGTTCTTGGCGGCCTTGCCTTTCTGTTTGCAGAGGGACGGAGGCGTCCGCGCTGACTCGCCCGTGACGCGCCTGAAAGCGGATTCCGCCCAGCGGCGCCGGTGGGGAGCCGGTCTCGCGGCTGCCGCCGTGATTGTCATCGCCGCGCCGAACATCGTCCGCTACCACGAAACGGCGGCTCGGATGGACGAAGCGGCGGATGCGCTGTATGCGGGGATCAACGCGGAACGCAATGGCGCGCTGCGTGCGGCCGAGACGGCGTACGCAGAAGGGCGGGAGATCCTTAGCGGGGTATACGGGCAGGCCGAACAGCGCGGGCCATGGTACGCCCCGCCCGCCTACCTGGAAGAGGCCTCGCAGGCGCCCGATTTCGGCTATCTCCGCGAACACATCGGCGCGGGGTATCACGGTTTGGCGCCGCCCTCGCTGGCGGCCTTTGCGCTGGGCCGCGTGCGGCATGACCGAGGCCGGGTGGAGGAGGCGCTGGCTCCGCTGGACGAAGCCCTGGAGCGGGTCCCCGGCTTTGCCCATGGCCGATTCGTGTTGGCCGAGACCCAGTGGAAGCAAGGGGATTTTACGGCCGCGTTGGAAGCCTACCGAGCTGCCCGTGAGAGCGCGGCTGAGGACTACCGCAACAACGCCTTCCGCGAGAAGCTGGACACGCTGCGGGAACGCGTGGAAGAGCTATCGCTCACGGACACGGCCGCCGCGCGGTTGGAGCAAGCCCACGCCCGCCGGCGCCTAGGCCAATGGGATGAGGCGATGGAACAGGTCAACGCGCTGACCACCAGCAACACCGTGCCCGCCGAGGCGCTGTATTTGAAGGGCATCGACGCGGAACTGCGCGCGAAACCCGCCGAAGCGCGCTCCCTTTACCGTCAAACCCTCGAACAGACGCCAAACCATTGGCAAGCCCGCCAACGCCTGGGTGCGCTTGAGAATGCCCCTACGTCTTAGGGCGCCGGTTCGGCCGGGGCGCCGGGAATCAGGTCCATCACCCACGCGAGAGTTTCGCTCAGATAGGGGATGTCAACGCCCAAGGCGTGCAGCGTGAAGCCGATCACGAGAAGGGCAAGCGCCAGCAGGATCAGCCGGCTGATGAAAGCCTTGAATCTCACCGACCAACGCCCCGGGGGCGGCGTGTTCCGGTCCATCTGCTCCATGCGTTCGGTGAAGGCCTTGTTCTGGTCCCGGCACGTCTCGCTGCAGAAAACCCCGGTCGGGCTGATCACTTTGCACGTTTCACAGATGGGTTTGGCGCATTGCTTGCATCGCGCGGTGGCGTCGAAGGTCGGGTGGTTGTAGCATTTGCTGTAGAGCGATTCTGGCATAACATCTCTCTCCTGTTCAGTTTAAGGCGGCTAGGCGCGGCGCTGAGGTAAGCGCCAGTATACCGCACCGCTGGGGCGAATGAGAATACGAAGGCCCTCCCGGCGCCTACCCTCTGCTCCGTGCCAAGGGGCCTCTTTTCAACACTGCCCAGAGCATCCTGCGGGCTGAACGCATTAAGAGTAGAAACATTTTCTGAGACATATCCTTGGCGTCTTCTGATAAAACCTACTATATATCATGTTTGAGTATATATGTATTAACTAACAATAAGAGGACGGTTATTTGTGATCTTACAGGGTTGACAAGAGGAAGCGATATGGTGTAGGTTACAACCCAACCTTTAGAGAGGGTTCGGTTCCAGGCGAGTGGGCCGCTTTCCGATGTGAGAAAACGCGTGGAAGACGAGCGGCGCCGGCTGCGGGTCCGCGCCCGCTGAGGGGAAAGGCGCAGCCTTGGCGGTGCTCTCAATAGAATCGACTGGTAGCGTAGGGAATTTCGGGAGGTGCGTTCTTCGTACTGGGCGTCCGTCCCGTTAAGGAGGTCAACGGAGAGTTTGTGGTTGCAACCACGAAACGAAGGGAAGGAGTTGAGTAATGAAAAGAAGTAGAGTTAGCACCATTACCGCCGTTGTGCTCGGCGTGGGCTTTGCCTTGG